>CAYIFT010000035.1:0-7950 GCA_964362765.1 Candidatus Woesearchaeota archaeon
GCAACTCTAGCTTCTATCAAATCTTTAACACCTGAAGATTTACAAAGATTAAATATAGAAATAATAATAGCAAACACATTTCATCTGTATTTGAGACCGGGCCCTGATGTTATAAAAAAATTAGGTGGATTACACAAATTTATGAGTTTTAATAAAACAATCATGACTGATTCAGGTGGATTTCAAGCTTTCTCTCTTGGTCTTGGTTTAGAACATGGGGTAGGAAAAATAATTACAGGAAATAATATTAAAAAATCAAGAGATAAATTAGCATTGGTAGAAGAAGATGGGGTAATTTTTAGATCGCCAATAGATAATTCTAAATATAAATTAACTCCGGATTTATCGATTAAAGTTCAAGAAAATTTAGGAGCAGATATTATTTATGCTTTGGATGAATGCACTTCTCCATTATCAGACTACAAATATACAAAAGAATCTCTCGAAAGAACTCACCGATGGGCTCAAAGATGTTTAGAAATTCATAAGACAAATCAGTCTTTATTTGGAATAGTCCAAGGTGGTGAATTTAAAGATTTAAGAACCAAAAGCGCAAAATTTATTTCTTCTTTAGATTTTGATGGTTATGGAATTGGAGGTGTATTTGGGAAATCTAAAGAACATATGTACGATGTGATAGACTGGTCAATTAAACCTTTAGACGAAAATAAACCTCGCCATTTATTAGGGATAGGAGCAATAGAAGATATTTTTGAATGCGTTGAACTAGGAATTGATTTATTTGATTGCGTTGCTCCAACAAGACTAGCTAGAATGGGTTATTTATTTATAACTCCAAAATCAAAAGGAAACAAAGAAAATAAATTTAGAATAAGAATTACTAATAAAATATACAAATTAGATAAAACACCAATAGATAAATATTGTAAATGTTATACATGTAAAAATTTCTCTAAAGCTTATCTAAGGCATTTATTTGTTTCAAATGAATTAACTTACCACAGATTAGCAACTTATCATAATCTATATTATTTTATTGATTTATTTAAACAGATAAGAGAATCTATAGATCAAAATAAATTTTCAAAATTAAAAAGATATTGGTTGAAATAACTTTAATAAAATCTTGATACAACATCTTGTATCTTAATCTTTTTAATATACAACATCTTACACATTTTCAGAAATAAAAAAGCTTATAAATGATTTATTAAACTTAAAAAGCTACAAGTTAGGGAAAAGATGGAAAAAAACATAGGGAGATTGGTGCTAGCCTTAGCAGCTTTAAGCTCGCCTTTGGAAGCTGGCGTAAATAAATCTGAAGTCAGGTCAGGGTACTCTTCTAAGCAGACTATACAACTATCACTTAATGAGATAATGTCCTATGCTGAACAATCTAAACCGATAAGATTAGGATTCTATTCATTATTACTGAGTGCAGCATTCCTTTACATAAAAGGTAGTTCTAAAGAAAAATACTCCAGATAATAATCTTTTTAAGTTAATAATTCTTTATTCTTATTATGAAAAACCTAGAGGTGTCTAAAGTTCTTTATGAAATAGCAGACTTACTAGACATGTTAGGAATAGAATGGAAACCAATGGCATTCAGAAAGGCTGCTAGAGCAATTGAGACCTTATCTAAAGATATCGCATTGATCTATAAAGAAAATGATATCAAAGGTTTGATGGAAATTCCAGGTGTTGGGGAAGGCATAGCAAAAAAGATTGAGGAATTTCTTAGAACTAGAAGATTAAAAGAACTTGAAGAATTAAGGAAAAAAATTCCTAAAGGTTTATCTCAAATTATCAATATTCAAGGAATGGGCCCTAAGAGGGCATGGAAATTATATAAGAAATTGAAGATTGATACTGTAGAAAGATTAGAAAAAGCAGCTAAAGAAGGAAAAATCAGGAAATTAGAAGGTTTTGGAGAAAAATCTGAGCAAGATATTCTAAGAGGAATAGAATTATTGAAAAGAAGAGAAGAAAGAATGAATCTAGGAAGAGCTCTTCCTATAGCAGAATCAATAGCTTATAAATTAAGAAAATTAAAATCTGTGATAAAGGTTGATGTTGTAGGCTCTATAAGAAGAAGAAAAGAAACTGTAAAAGATATTGATATTCTGGTTCTATCAAAGAAACCAAAAGAAGTTATGGATTATTTTACAAAATTAGATGAAGTTGAAACTGTACTTTCTAAAGGATTAAAGAGAACATCGGTTTTCCTGAAAACTAGAATTAATTCTGATTTAAGGGTTTTTAATGAAAAAGATTATGGCGCTGCAATGAATTATTTTACAGGATCAAAAGATCATAACGTACATCTAAGACAACTTGCTTTAAAAAAAGGATGGACATTGAATGAGTATGGATTGTATACTGTTAAAGGTCATAAGTATTTGGCTGGAAGAAGCGAGGAAGAGTTATATAAAAAACTTGGAATGCCTTACATCGAACCTGAATTAAGAGAGAATATTGGTGAAATTGAGGTTGCAATGCAGAATAGATTACCTAAATTGATTTCTTACAGTGCAATCAAAGGTGATCTACATATGCACACTAGATGGAGTGATGGAATTAATTCAACTGAGGATATGATTAAAGAAGCAATTAAGATGGATTATGAGTATATTGCAATTACAGATCACTCTAAAAGCACATATGTGGCAAATGGATTGGATGAGAAAAGATTATCTGAAAGATTAAAAGAATTGGATAAATTACAGAAAAAGTTTGATAATATAAGAATATTCAAGGGTTCTGAGATAGATATTTTGGCAAACGGAAGTTTAGATTATTCAGCTAAGATTTTGGAGCAGTTAGATTTTGTAATCGGATCAATTCATTCCAGATTTAAATCTCCTAAGGAAGAAATGACGAAGAGAATAATCAAAGCTGTTGAGAATAAGTATATAAATTTGATTGCTCATCCCACAGGAAGATTGATCAACCAAAGGGATCCCTATGAAGTTGATCTTGATAGAATATTTCAGGCAGCTAAAGATAATAACGTTTCTTTAGAGATTAATTCTCATCCTTCCAGATTAGACTTACAGGATGTGAATATTAAGAAAGCAATCGAATTTGGAGTTAAGTTAATTATTAATACAGATTCGCATTCTACTGAACATTTAAAATTTATTCATCTGGGAATAGCTCAAGCAAGAAGAGGATGGGCTTCTGAGGAAGATATCCTCAATACCTTACCGCTAGAGAAATTCGAGAAAATAATTCAGAAGAAATAATTAAAATATCTTAAATGACTCTTCAAGTAATTTTTCTAAATCCTTAATCGTTTTATGATCTAATGGCATTCTTTTATTTATACTTCTATTATTATTCTTTAAATTGGGTAAATTTGGCGGTACATCGTACCTTATGCCTTTCTCCGATATGAAATTACGAATGACTGAATTGATGAACTCATTAAATGATTCAAATGAGAATTCCTTCTCGTCTCTGTATAATGCAAAATACCTCTCATTCTTTCCTTCTATCTGGTATAGATAGACCATATTGCAGTGAGTCATTTAAGCCCCTTTCTAATAGGGTATTTTTAAAGCTTTTTAAATACCTTCATAAGAACATTTTTATATTCTGAATTGCGTAATTTTATTATGAGATATCCAGCTTTAATAGTTTTAATAATATTACCTAGGATGTTCACAAAAACCAATACAAAGGGAGGATGTAAATATGAAATTAACGAGTACCGCATTTGAGAATGGAATGATGATACCATCAAGGCACACATGTGATGGTGATGATTTGTCACCGCATTTAGTAATTTCTGACGTTCCCAAAAATGCAAAGAGTTTAGCTTTAATTATGGATGATCCAGATGCACCTATTGGAACATTTGTTCATTGGGTTACTTGGAATATTTCGCCTGATAAAAATGAGATTTTAGAGGATGAAAATTTATCTAACCAGGGAACAACAGATTTCAAAAGAACAAGTTATGGTGGTCCGTGTCCTCCATCAGGAACGCATAGGTATTTTTTCAAATTGTATGCGTTAGATACTATGCTCAATATTCCAAAAGGTGCTACCAAGAAAAATCTTGAGGATGCAATGAAAGGACACATAATTGCTGAAGCACAATTGATTGGGCTTTACAAGAGACCTTAAGAGATGTACATTGGTGACTTGCTTAATAAAATAAGATGGGACAAGAATTTAAAGCCTGAAGAATATTTGATAGTTTATTTCGACAGAATTGCTGAGAAAACTTTTGAAGTTCCATTTGTGTTAATATCTAGAAAGGGAAACTTCTTTATAATAAAAAAATTCGGACAAGAAGTAAATATTCCTTTGCATAGAATAAGGCAGGTAAAGAGGAATGAAAAGGTTGTTTGGGAAAGATAATTAACTTATAGTTATTTGTTGGTGTTGAACCACACTCGGGGCTTGTAGGATAACAAGTATGGGTAGCAGAAACAAGGTGTATGTTTATAAAAATCATAAGAACCAGCAAAAATACAAGGTATCTAAATCTAATAAATCCCCCCCATTGGACTGTTAGTAAGATAGATTTATATATAAACTTTATCTTTTTCAGAATATACTAAAAAATGGAACTTAACTATAAAGAATTAGGGTTAAAAGTAGGTCTTGAGATTCATAGACAAATAGAGAGTCATAAATTATTCTGCCATTGCCCTTCTATATTAAGAGATGATGAACCAGATATCAAGATTAAGAGATTATTAAGAGCAGTTTCAAGTGAAGTAGGAGAGAAAGATATTGTAGCTGAATATGAGATGACTAAAAATAAGTATATGGATTATGAAGCTTACAAAGATACAACCTGTCTAGTAGAATTAGACGAAGAGCCGATTCATTTAATCAATCAAGATGCTTTGGAGGTTGTCTTACAAGTTTGTAAGATTCTTAATATGAAATTTGTTGATGAGATACAAGTGATGAGAAAACAGGTTTTAGATGGAAGCGCTGTTTCTGGATTTCAGAGAACTTCTTCAGTTGCCAGAAATGGATTTATTGAAACTAAACATGGAAAAGTTGGAATTCAAACTGTTTGCATTGAGGAAGATGCTGCAAGAAAAATAACTCAAGATGGGAAGTCAATTACATACAGATTGGATAGATTAGGAATTCCATTAATTGAAATTGCAACAGAACCGGATATGCATGATCCTGAACAAGCGAAAGAAGTTGCTGCTTATCTCGGAATGATTTTGAAGTCTACTGGAAGATTTAAATCCGGATTAGGTACAATTCGTCAAGATCTCAATGTTAGCATCAAAAGTCATGATAGGGTTGAGATTAAAGGCGTACAGGATTTAAGATTAATTCCTAGAATTGTGGAATTAGAAATAAAAAGACAGCTTGAAAATGTTAAGAAAGGAAATACAAAAGGAGAAGTAAGGAAAGCGAATCCTGACGGAACAACAAGCTTTTTAAGACCAATGCCTGGAGCAGCAAGGTTGTATGTTGAAACAGATCACCCTGGAATAAAAATAACTAAAGAATTAATAAGTAAAACTAAAATTCCTGAATTAATAACAGAGAAGGCTTTGAAATTAGAGAAACAGTATTGTTTAAGTCCAGATATGGCGAGAGAAGTTATTGATAATAAATTATTCTTTGATTTTGTTAAAGTGTTTAAGAATATTGAGCCTGATTTTATTGCGAGAACATTAATAGAAATTCCAAAAGAGATTAAAGCTAGATTTAATCTAGATGTTGAAAAATTAAAAGACAAGGATTTTGAATTTGCTATAGAAAACCTGAATAAGGGAATAATTCCAAAATCTGCTATAATTGAAATATTAAGCGAATTAGTTAAAGGCAATGTTATTAATATTGAATCTTACAGGGCTGTATCTGATGAGAAATTAGAAGAAGAGGTTAAAGAATTAATAAAGACAAGGCCTGGAATTTCTTTCAATGCTGTTATGGGAGAATTGCAAAAAAAGTATAAAGGAAGGATAGACGGGAAGAAAGCTGCTGAAATAATAAAAGAGCACTTGAAATGAAAATATTAACACTTCCAAATATATTATCTTTATCTAGAATACCTTTAGTTATATTATTCATCTTAGCTTTTCCAGATATTTACTTAGCTTTGATTATATTCTTAATTTATGGACTTACAGATGTTTTAGATGGTTATTTTGCAAGAAAATATAAACAGCATAAAAACATTGGAATTTTTATCGATGTTCTTGCAGATAGAATTTCTGCTATTACTGTTGTATTATTTTTATTTTTTTATTATGAATTAGAATTATGGAAATTTATCTTACTTGGTTTTAAAGATTTTATACTTGTTTTATTTGGATTGCCTTTAATTTTTAAGAATGGGTACCTTAATTTAAATAAACCGAAATTCTTTGGTAAAAAAGCAACTTTCTTTCAATTTATTACTATTATCTTGATTATTATTCAGAATAGTCTACAAAATCTGTTTATATTTATAACATTCATATTTGGATTTATTGCTTTAGTTGGTTATGGAATGGAAAGATCATGGAAATTATTCTGAAATCTTTGTATTTAATACTACCAGGAATTCTTGCAAACATGGCTCCTGTAATATTTAAGAGAATAAATTTTCTAAATTATCCTATTGATTTTAATAAAACCTTGAATGAAAAACCAATATTTGGAAATCATAAGACTTACAGGGGACTTTTCTTTGGAATTATATTTTCAATTTTAATTGTATTAATTCAGAGAAAACTTCATGCTTATGAATTTTTTGAAAACATTAGCCTAATTAATTATCAGAATGTGAATATTTTATTACTCGGATTTTTAATTGGATTTGGTGTTCTATTTGGAGATTTAACCAAAAGTTTTTTCAAAAGAAGATTAAATATTAAGCCGGGAGAAAGATGGTTTCCTTTTGATCAATTAGATAGTTTAATTGGTGGATTAGTATTTGTAAGTTTTATTTATACTCCACCTTTAGAGATCATCTTAATATTAATAATAATGGCTATAGGTTTATCTATATTTACAAATTATTTAGGATATAAATTAAAACTGAAGGATACTAGATGGTAAATAAATTAAAGAAAGCAACTTTTGCAGGTGGATGTTTTTGGTGCATGGAACCACCATTTGCTAATTTAAAAGGCGTTAAAGAGGTTATTGCTGGATACGCTGGTGGAGAAAAAGAAAACCCGAGTTATGAAGAAGTTTGTTCAGGAGAAACTGGCCATGTTGAAGCAGTGCAGATTATTTATGATCCACCAGAAATAACTTATGAAGAACTTCTCGATATATTTTGGAAGAATATAGATCCTACAGATGAAGGTGGACAATTTGCAGATAGAGGATATCAATATAAAACAATTATATTTTATCATAATAAAAAACAGAAAGAATTAGCTGAAAAATCAAAGAAGGAATTAGAAAAATCTGGAAGATATGATAAACCTATTATAACAGAAATCAAGAAATTTACTACATTTTATCCAGCTGAAGATTATCATCAAGATTATTATAGGAAAAATACTATTAAATATAAAATGTATAGGTATGGATCTGGAAGGGATCAATATTTAGAGAAAGTATGGAAAAAAACGATAAAGAATTAAGTGATGAAGAACTTAAGAAAAAATTGACACCAATGCAATATCAAGTTACTCGAAAGTGTGCTACGGAGATACCTTTTCAAAATGAATACTGGAACAATAAAAGAGAAGGAATTTATGTTGATATTGTTTCTGGAGAACCTTTATTTATTTCGAAAGATAAATTCGACTCTGGAACAGGGTGGCCTAGTTTTACTAAACCATTAGAATCAGAAAATATTGTTGAAAAAGAAGATAGAAGTTTGGGGATGAAAAGAATGGAGGTTAAAAGTAAACATGGAGACTCTCATTTAGGACATGTATTTGATGACGGACCTAAACCAACGGGATTAAGATATTGCATAAATTCTGCTGCATTAAGGTTTATTCCAAAAGAAGATCTAGAGAAAGAAGGTTATAGGAAATATAAGAAGCTGTTTGA
>CAYIFT010000036.1:0-7758 GCA_964362765.1 Candidatus Woesearchaeota archaeon
ATTCCTAGAACCTGCCCTAGGGAAACTTACTACAATATGTGGTGTCAATACTACACAGTCTGGGAATTTTAGTCTTTTATATGTCTCACTTAAATCTCTTTTATCTTCAACAGAAAAACCTGCTATTTCCTTAAGTATTTCTTCTTTTTTTCTAAGTAATTCGAGGTATCTTTCTCTGTTCATAACACGTGCAGCATACACCAATACATCTATTCCATCTGCAGCATAACCATATTTATGGCTATGGTACCTTGTATCATGTGATACTAATCTTATGTTTCCATCATCTGGAATTTTAGATAGTTCTCCTGCTGTTTCAACAATATCTTTAAGATAAAATTGGGTGCTATCTGGTCCAAATGCAATCGCCTTTAGATGTTGCTCTTCTCCTTCTAGTAATCTTGGTCTTGTTTGATAATCTTCTTTAACCCATTCTAAAATAGCATTTCTAGATTCTAAAATTTCTGGTGGTTGAGTTTCACCATATCTTGGCTCTCTTATTTGGCTAGTACTAAGCCCAAAAGAAACTACTCCTAAACCTTCTTGAGATACGACAAATAATGAACCATCTCTTTGAAATAAGTGTGGTTTAGATGAGCTCAAACCTTCCATTAATTTTAATGTAATATCTACAGCATATACCATTGATTAAACCCCTTAAATTATACGAACCATGCTGTTATTTAAATATATGTATAGTTCAGTATATAATTAATTTTTCTTAAACAAATTCTTATCTTTTTTTATAAATAAATGCTTACATTTAACACTGGTATCTACATAAATATCAAATCTGTGTTTAATAGCATCATCGCAGAACCATAAGTCATCGTAACTTGTGTTTCCTTTTACAGTCCTGAATTTTATTTTTTCTAAAACTTTTCTACTTATTAAAATACAACCTAAACCAGATGCTCTTACTTTAAAGAATTTATCACCTCGAACTTCTAATGGTAATACAAATCTCATCTTATCCTTCATTTCTTTAGGAGCAAATTGGAATAGTACTGGATAAAGTTCTTTAGTTTTTTTGATTAATTTATTTTTTTCAAAGTAACTTTTTTCAACTAACTTAAAGTAAACAGCAGTTACAATATCTTTGTTATGTCTTACTAATCTATTGATTGTATCTTTAGGAGCAATAATATCTTGTTCTAAACTTAATAGGTAGTCATAATTATTTTTTAAAACATAATCTCTTAAGATATTTCTAGAATGAACCAATCTGTCGCGAATATCTTTAATATGTTCATCTTTTATTACATTCAAACTAAGAGATTTAAGCTTATCGTAATAAGAATTATCTTCTGAGTTATCAACAATTAGTAAATCAAAATTATCGTAAATAAAAGTTTTAACTGAATCAAGAAATTCTCTTAAGCAATATTCATATGGAGAGGCTGTTATTACCCCAACTAATACTTTCGGTATATCCATAAAATAAAAGAATTAGATAGATTATTTAAATTAATCTATCGTCTCTTACTGCCGGATCCTAGTACAACTGCTAATCCCCATAATAGGAATAGAACTGTGTACCAACTTAGGTTCCACCAGACTATAGTTCCTAGATCTGTGAGTAAATATAAAACACCCACAATTAGAACTAACCAATTGAACCACTCAGGACATTCTTTCATCATTTCTTAATCCCCCCTTTTGTTTAATTGATTATTAATAAGCTTTTATTATATTTAAATATATCAGTTTATTGTTACCACTCTAGAATTTAATCATATATGACTTATAAGTCTTTTAGTAAAATATATTTTGTAATATAGAATAGCTTTTATACTTCATGATATGCTATTACTTTTTTAGAATGAATTTTTTAGGAAGGGATATAATCGCTATAGAAGACTTCTCAAAAGAAGAAATTACCTATGTTCTTAATAAAGTTGACGAGATAAAAGAGAAAAAGAATTTATTGAATGGAAAGATAATGGCTTCTTTGTTCTTTGAACCAAGTACGAGGACAAGATTGAGCTTTGAAGCTGCAATGAAGAAATTGGGAGGACAGGTTATAGGATTTTCTGATTGGAAAGACAGTTCTGTGATGAAAGGAGAGGATTTAATTGATACTATTAAAGTGGTTGATGGTTATGCTGATGTTATAATAATAAGACATCCCCAAGAAGGAAGTGCTAAGATTGCTGCTGAAGTTGCTGAGCATCCTGTAATCAATGGGGGGGATGGAAGCAACCAGCATCCTACTCAGACTTTTTTAGATCTTTATACAATACTGAAAACAAAAGGAACTTTAGAGAATTTGAATATTGGATTTCTTGGTGACTTGAAATACGGAAGAACTGTCCATAGTTTAGCTTATGCTTTGAAGTATTTTAATGCTAAAATGTACTTTATTTCTCCTGAATCTTTAAGTATGCCAAAAGAATTATTAGGTAAGGTAAGCAAATATTGTGAATGCACTGAGGTAGATGATGTTAATAAAGTTGTTGATAAATTAGATATTTTGTATGCTACTAGAATTCAGAAAGAAAGATTTATGTTCGAGGCTGATTTCAAAAGAGTACATGGAACTTATAAGCTTGATGAGGAATTTCTGAAGAAAGCGAAGAAAGACATCAAGATAATGCACCCCTTACCTAGATTGGGGGAGATAAAGCATGAGCTTGATTCTTCTGAGAACGCAATTTATTTCCAGCAAGCACATAATGGGGTGCCTGTTAGGATGGCTTTATTGAGCCTGGTCCTCGGGGAGACCTAGAACCTCTTTTATTTTTTTTCTATCAAAGCCTACAAATGCCTTATCGTCGACAATTAAAACAGGGGTTGTTGACTGGCCTGAAAGATTGATCATTTCCTTTAATGCCGCTTTGTTTCTTGAAACTTCAATATTTTCATAAGAAATCTGATAGAATTTGAGCAGGTTCTTGAGCATATCTGAGTATGGATCGTTGTTTCTTGAATAGACTTTTATCATAATATGGAAGATATTAAGATGGTATTTAAATGTTACAGAACCAAAAATCATAAGATATATAAATAATCTATATACTATGTTAATCAATGACATACCATAGTTTGGATATAAAAGAGGTTTTAAGACTTAAGAATACTTCTTTTAATGGTCTTAATGAGGAAGAGGCTACTAGAAGATTAAAAGAGTATGGAGAGAATAAGTTAAAAGAAGAGAAGAAGATTCATCCAGTAATTATATTGTTAAGGCAATTCAATGAGGTTGTTATATACATTCTTTTGTTTGCAGCTGCTATAAGTTTTTTCTTAAAGGAAAATTTAGATGGTTATGTAATACTAGCAATTTTGGTCTTTAATGCAATTCTTGGTTTTGTTCAGGAATATAAGGCTGAAAGGTCTGTTGAATTATTAAGAAAATTAACTTCTCTTAAGACTAAAGTAATTAGGAATGGAATAATAAAAGAGATTCTTACAAGTGAATTAATTCCTGGAGATATTGTTTACATTGAAGCTGGTGATAAAGTTCCTGCTGACTTAAGAATAGTTGAAGCTAAAAATTTACAGACTAATGAAGCTGCACTAACAGGAGAGAGCTTACCCTGCAGTAAACAAATTAATCCTATAGGAAAAGATGTTGACCTAGCAGAAAGAAGCAATATGCTTTATTCTGGAACCATAGTTGTTAGAGGTGTAGGAAAGGCTGTTGTTGTTGAAACAGGGATGAATACAGAGATTGGAAAAATTGCTCAGCTTGTTTCTGAAGTTAAAGAAGGAAAAACACCCTTACAAGTTAAGTTAAGTGATCTAGGAAAATTTCTTGGTTTAATAACGGCAGTTATTTGTTTGATGATTTTTGGAATAGGATTAATGAGAAACTTAGGATTCTTTCAGATGTTGTTAACTGCAATAAGCTTGGCAGTTGCTGCTGTTCCTGAAGGATTGCCCGCTGTTGTAACAATTTGCTTAGCTTTATCTGTGCAGAAAATGATTAAGAAAAATGCTCTGATTAAAAAATTGAAAAGCATTGAGACACTGGGTGATGTTACAGTGATTGCATCGGATAAGACAGGAACTTTAACTAAAAATGAGATGACTGTAAGAAAGATCTTTGTAAATAATAAAATTGTTGAAGTTACAGGATATGGATATAATAAAGAAGGAGAATTTTATTATGATGGTAAGAAAATAAATCCAAAAGAATTCTTAAAATTATTAGATATAGCTGCTACTTGTAATAATGCTACTGAAACTACTGGAGATCCTACTGAAATGGCTTTGTTGTTTGCTGCTTTAAAAGGTGATGGCTCTAGATTAGAAAGAATTGATGAGATTCCTTTTGATTCTGATAAAAAATATATGGCTACAATTCATAGGGGATTTGAATGTTATAAGGGAGCGCCTGAAGTAATTTTAGATATGTGTAATTATATAGAAGTTGATGGAAAAGTTAGAAGGCTCCTCGACAGAGACAGAAAAAAGATATTAGATACTAATCATAAATTTGCTGAGGAAGCTTTGCGAGTTCTTGCAATGGCTTACAAGAAAGGAAAAGATATGTACTTTGTTGGAATGATGGGGATGATTGATCCGCCAAAAGAAGGCGTAAAAGAAGCTATTGCATTATGTGGGAGAGCTGGAATAAGATCTGTGATGATTACAGGGGACCATCCTATGACAGCAAAAGCAATCGCTCATCAGATTGGAATGGATGGAAAAATATTTACTGGAAAAGAATTAGATGTAATTGATGATGAAAAATTAAAAGAATTTGTAAAAGAGTATGATATTTATGCCAGAACAAGTTCGTATCATAAAGTTAGAATTTTAAAGGCTTTGCAAGCAAATGGAGAAATTGTTGCAATGACAGGAGACGGAATTAACGATGCTCCTGCATTGAAGAAAGCAGATGTTGGAGTAGCAATGTCTTTAAGAGGAACTGATGTTGCTAGAGATGCTGCAGAGATGGTTTTGATTGATGATAATTATTCGAGCATTGTGAATGCAATAGAACAGGGAAGAATTGTTTATGACAATATCAAGAAATTTGTTCATTACTTGATAAGTGCAAACACTGCTTAGATTGTGGTAATTTTATTTTCTATGGTATTTGCTCTTCCATTGCCGTTATTACCAATACATTTACTTTGGATCAATTTGATGACAGACAGCTGGCCAGCATTAGCATTAGGAGTAGATAAACCTGATTCAGATGTTATGCGTAGGAAACCAAGAGATCCTAAGGAGAGTATATTTAATAATATGAAAGGATCGATAATATTAACAGGTATTATTGGAACTATATTGACATTAGGAATTTTTAGCTATATATACTTTGATGGCAAAGATATGAATGAAGCAAGAACAGTTGCTTTAACATCTTTAATTGTTTTTGAATTGTTCAGAGCTTACAGTGTGAGAAGCAATAAGGCTTTTAGTAAGACCATATTCTCTAATAAATGGCTGAATTTAGCATGTTTATTCTCATTATTACTACAATTACTGATATTATATACACCAAAATTGAATGTTGCTTTTAAAACAGTACCTTTATATTTAAATGACTGGATAATGGTTTTTGGGATTGCTTTAACAGGATATTTGATTACAGAACTCTATAAATTATTTAGATATAAAGAAGAAACTAAAACAGAAAATATATAAAATTTCACATTTGGTATTATTTTTATGAGATATTCTAGGCAAGAGATTTTTAGTAAGATAGGAAAGAAAGGCCAGGAGATCTTATTAGACAGTAGAATTGCAATTATTGGATTGGGTGCGATAGGAAGCGTTTGTGCTGAGTTATTAGTCAGAGCAGGAATAGGAAATTTAGTTATTGTTGATAGAGATTTAATTGAATTAAGTAATTTACAGAGACAGAGTTTATATGATGAAGATGGTGTAGGAAAATCTAAAGCTATTCAAGCTAAAGAAAAGTTAAGTAAAATAAATTCTGGAATTAATATTAAGGCATTTCCAAATGATCTGAATTTTGAAAATATCAATGAGATAATTGGGAAGGTTGATTTGGTACTGGATTGTACAGATAATTTAGATACTAGATTTCTGATAAATGAGTATTCATTAAAAAAAAATATTCCATGGATTTATGGTGGAGCAATTGAAGATAGAGGTTTTGTTTTATTGATTAAACCAGGAAAATTCTGTTTTAGATGCATATTCAATGAAGCAAGTAATTTAGATACTTGTGATACTGTCGGTGTACTTAATACAATTACGCACTCGATTGCATCAATTCAGGTTAATGAAGCAATAAAATATTTATTAAATGAAGACTATGAAGGTGAATTAATTAAATTTGATATCTGGAATAATGAATTGAAAAAATTTAAAGTTAAAAGAAAAGAAAATTGTTTGGTATGTAAAGGAAATTTTGAATACCTGAATGGAAAAAAAGGTGCAAATATAATTAAATTCTGCAGTTCAGGAAATTATCAGATAAGAAATGGTAATATAGACCTGAATAAAATTAAATCCAGATTGATTAACATAGGTAAAACGGATGATTTAGGATATTGTTTACGGTTCAATAATATGTTTATTTTTAAGGATAGAACTTTAATAAAAGCTAAAAGTGAGGAAGAAGCAAAATCTTTATATTCAAAATATATAGGTAATTAACGATGAAAGTTAATGTTTTTATTGAGAGGGAAAGGAAGGATGTGGAGATTGAATTGAAAGATAATTCTACTGTGAAGGATTTACTAAAGATTCTGAAGATAAACCCTGTTACTGTGATAACTACAATAAATGATGAAGTAATCACTGAAGATTATAAACTAAACGATAAAGATAAGATAGAGATTCATTCTGTGGTATCTGGTGGATAGGATCTAAACCTATTGATTAAAGAAATTAACAAAATGTGCAAGAATTGTGATTTAAAACCTGTGTATAAAACTCTTAATGATAAGAATCTTTGCAAGAGCTGCTTTATTAAATATTTTGAGAAGAAAGTTCTGAAAATAATCAGGCAATATAATTTGATAGAGGATAAAGACGAAGTATTTGTGGGATTATCTGGTGGAAAGGATAGTATGACATGTTTGTATATATTAGATAAATATTTAAAAAAGATGGGAAGACAAATTAAAGCTCTTCTGATTAATGAAGGGATTGAAGGTTATAGAAATAAAACTGTTGAAGATGCGGAAAAAATATGCAAAGAATTGAAAATTCACCTGAAGATTGTTAGTTTAAAGAAAGAATTTGGAAAGAGCATTGATGATTTCTACAAAAATTATAAAGGAAGACCTTGTACACCTTGCGGAATTTTTAGAAGATATTTATTAAATAAATATGCAAGAGAATATGGAGCAGCTAAATTAGCGACAGGGCATAATCTAGATGATGAAGCTCAAAGCATATTTATGAATCAGATCAAAGGTAATATGGCCTTATCCGCTAAGTTAGGGCCTGCAACTGGTGTACTTGTTCATAAAAAATTTATAAAAAGAATCAAACCCTTATATTTTATGACAGAGAAAGAAGTAACAGTTTATGCTTTCTTGAAGAGATTTCCGATTAATTATATTGAATGTCCTTATTTTCATAATACATTCAGAGATAATGTGGGAAGAATGTTGAATGAGCTAGAAGAAAAGTATCCTGGAACTAAGCAGAGCATAGTGAAGGCTTTTATTGAAATATTACCAAAATTAAGGGAGCAGTATCAGGGAGAGAAAATAGGAACTTGTAAAGTATGCAAAGAGCCTGCAGCAAAAGAAAGGTGCAAGGCTTGTGAATTACTTAATAGAAACTAATTACCATTGTGAGATGTTCAAAAACCTTTTTAAA
>CAYIFT010000037.1:0-1258 GCA_964362765.1 Candidatus Woesearchaeota archaeon
TTTTAGAATAAAAAGAAAAAGGCTAAATAAATTTTTTAGCCTTATAAGTCGCATGTCTTTAATGTTTTTCTGCCGTTCTCGCTAGCTCTTCTTTCAGCCTCTCTAATCATCACTTTAACTTTATCGCTTAAAGCGTCGGCAAAGTTACCCGCAACATTTAATTTTGTGTTTTCTTTTATCTTACTTCTTACAACCAATAAATCTGCCATTTTTATTTCACTCCATCATTCGTTGTATATTATTCGATTCTCTGAAAACAAGCTCTATAAGGCTTGTATCCATCGAATTTAAGTTTTATGGATTATAACTAGTATATAAATCTTTCGCTTAAAATGGCTTAAAATGGCCTTTTTAGCACTTTTGAGGGGTTTTAAATAAAAAGATTTATAAAGCATATACTTTATATATTTGCATAAATAAAGAGGTAAAGAAGGCGACCTTCAATGCAGTATACAACTGAAAGAAACGGACGTTGCTATAATTCTAGAAGAGCTGCTTCTATAGACCTTGAAGTAGAGCCAGATAATGATCTTCCATTATTTCGAAAAGTACCTAAAGATATGATAAGACACGATGGTGATCTACCTCAACATTTACAAACAAGGGAACTTGCTATTTTAAGAATTAGTCCATATTTTTCAGATTCTCAATCTGCAGGAAGAATTCTTAATAGAATTGGTCATAAAGCTAGATTGTATGATTTTGATGGAGAAGCACCACAGCATATTGCTCTTATTGCCGGATTAGCACTTGAATATATGAATAATATGGAAGCTCTAAGAATAATAGGAGAAACATATGTAGGTCTTTTAAAAAAAGGCATTATAAGACTAGGAAATTCTTTAACAAGAGTAAAATGTTCATTAGAAAAGGCAATTAGTAATATATTAAGAGAAAAATCAAAAAGAAATCCAGCTAATTTACCGAGATTATTATAATTTAAAAAAGATGGAGGCGATGATAAATGAGTAAAGAACCATTTTATGGAAGACCAATTCCAAATCCGGATTCTAGATTGGGTAGAGAAAGAATACATTCAGTAGATCCAACTTTAAGTCATTTAAGAGCAATATCTGCTCCTGATTATAGAAAAGATCCTACAAATATAAGAGCACGTGATGATTTACCATCAGAATCTGGTATAGGAGGATTAGGTGATACAGTATTAGAACTTACAAGAGGTATGCATATAGAAGAACCACATCATCTCAAAATTGATCCAAGAGTAAGAGCATTAGATCAAGCAAGATATGCAGCA
>CAYIFT010000037.1:1358-7450 GCA_964362765.1 Candidatus Woesearchaeota archaeon
GATTAATTCTTTTTTATTTCTTCATAAATGGAAATAATATTACATCTCTAATTGAAGGCTGATTCAAAAATAGCATAACTATTCTGTCTAATCCAATTCCTAACCCACCCATTGGAGGCATTCCATATTCCATTGCTTCTATGAAATCAGTATCAACAGGGTGAGCCTCATCTTTGTTGAGTAATTTCTTCTGCATTTCAAAGAGTTGTTTTTGAATTACAGGATCGTTTAATTCAGAATAAGCATTTCCAATCTCCATTCCAAAGATAAAAGGCTCAAATCTTTCTACCAAGACATCATTTCCTCTTTTTAATTTACATAAGGGAGTAGTTTCTTTGGGGTGATCTAAAATGAAAATAGGTTGTATTAATTTTGATTCAACTAATTCCTTAAATACAGCATCAATTGCTAACCCCTTATTATACTCTCCTTCATATTTGATATTTTTTTCTCTTATTAAATCTTGTATTTCTTCATCAGAAAGTTTATTAACATCAATCTTAGCATATTCTTTTAAAGCATCAATTAAAGTAATTTTTTTCCAGGGTTTCTTTAAATTGATCTTAACACCTTGATATTCAAATTCAGTCTTTCCTAATATTTTTTTAGCCATATAAATTGTCATATCTTCTGTAAATTCCATCATATCATTATAATCCCAATATGTAGCATAGCATTCCATCATTGTAAATTCAGGATTATGGGTTCTATCAATGCTTTCATTTCTGAAATCCCTTCCAATTTCATAAACTCTTTCAAACCCGCCGATAATTAATCTTTTTAGATATAATTCATCTGAAATTCTCATGTAAACATCCATCTTAAGATCATGTAAAAAAGTCTTAAACGGCTTAGCATTAGCTCCACCATATACAGTCTGCAATATAGGAGTATCCACCTCTAAAAATTTATTGTTATCTAGGAACTCCCTCATTGCATTTATTATTTTAGATCGTTTGAAGAATATTTCTTTAACTTCAGGATTTGAAATTAAATCTAGGTATCTTTTTCTGTATCTAGCTTCAACGTCCTTTAATCCGTGCCATTTCTCAGGTAAAGGTCTTATTGATTTTGCCAATAATTCTAATTTATCACACAATACACTAATTTCACCCATCTTTGTTCTGAATATAGTTCCTTTTACACCCACAATATCCCCTAAATCAAGTAGATTGAATAACTCGTACTGCTCTTTTCCTACTCTATCCTCTCTTATGTAAAATTGAATCCTTCCACTCTGATCTTGAATATGTGCAAAACTTGCCTTGCCCATCCTTCGAAGCAAAACAATTCTTCCAGCTACCGCTACATTATCACTAGTTTTTTCTTCCTTATTTAACTTAGAATATTTTTCAAGAATATCTTTAGCATGGTCCTTGTGACCAAACTTATAAGGATAAGGGTTTATCCCCTTTTTCCTAATTTCTTCTAGTTTCTTCAGCCTCTGTTTTATTAAGTCTTCTTCTGGTAGCATGATAGAAAACGATAAATCAAGATTTAAATACCTTTTTGTTATAGTCTATAAAATGCAAGAATACGTCTTTATCCTCGGAAGAAATCCAGATTTGAGTGTATTAGAAATAGTATCTTATCTTAATAAAAATAAGATAAATTATAATTTACCAGAGTACAATGAGTTTTTGGCAATATTGCAATTACCTGATCTGAATTTCAATGAATTAATAAAAAATTTTGGTGGTACGGTAAAAATAGGAAAGTTAATCGGTTTAAATAATCTGATGATAGATAAGAATAAAATAACCTATTCTGTTTCTTCCTATAAATCAGATAAATATACAATAATTAAAATATTAAAAAATAAGTTCAAAGAAGAGGGAATTAAAGCTACCATAAGATATTCAACTTCTAGAGAATTAACACCATCCCAGTCTTTAATGCTTGATTTAGAATTCTTTTCTTATAAAAATAAATTATTTCAAATTATTGCAGTCTCAAATCCTAAATCATATAGGGAAAGGGACGAAAAAAGACCAATATTTGATCCATTGAAAGTTATTTCAATTAGGTTGGCTAAAATCTTAATCAATTTATCTGAAGCTGAATATGAAATTCTAGACCCATTCTGTGGAACAGGAACGATATTACAAGAAGCTTTGCTTATGAATTTAAATGCAATAGGATCAGATATTAATATTCAAGAAGCAAAAAAAAATCTAATATGGCTAGGAAATAAGTATAAAGATAAATGGAAATTAATCACATGTAACGCTACAAAAATATCTAATCAATTGAATTCAGTGGAATGTATCGTAACAGAACCTTACATGGGACCTTATATTAAAAGTATATTAAAACGAGAAGAAATCCAAAATATAATAAAAGAATTGAATATCTTATATGATGCTACATTAAAAGAGTTAAGCAAAATTGTCAAGAAAAGAATTGTAATAATTATTCCATTTTTCAAATCACAAAACCAGCATTTATATACAAATTTTGATAAGTTTATCAGTAAATACAGATTTAGAATATACTCACCTTTAAAAGAAATAAAAGTTCCTATTAAATACACATTTAAAGATAAAAGAATTAAGAGATTAATTTATGTTTTAGAAAAAATTTAAAAATCTAATAAAGCTTCCCTTCTCTCAATAAATTCCTGTTAATCTCAGATTTCTGTACTTTCTTATTGAATAAACCAATTAATTTATTAAAAAACCTAGGATCATCATAATCTTCATTAACAATCGCGGCAGCTAACTTCTTATATTCGATTGAAACATCAGACAAAGGGCTATGAACAACAACAGGTTTTGTATTTGCTACAGATTCAAGAACCTTAATATCATCCTTCAGAACAGCAACAATAGGAACTCCTGTATTCTTCTCAATATCCTCCAAAGTAAGCTCAAATCCCTTATTTCTTGTTCGGTTTAATATTAATCCAGATATTGGTGTCTTCCTTTGCTTAGCTACTTTTACCGCATGCATAGTACAGCTTAATGTAGGAAAATCAGGGCTCGTTACAACAAATAATTCATCAGAGGCAAGCATTGTAGCTAATATCTCATTATTTAAATTAGGAGAGGAATCAATTATAATTACATCGTATAAATCTTTTAATTTATGAAGTTTCTCCCTAAGCTTAAATGGATTTATTTTTTCATTAAGCATCGATCCTGGAATAATATGCAAATTCTTATCGTACTCATAAATAGCATCCCCAATCTTAGCTTTATTTGATAAAGTATCATGCAGTGTAGCCTCAGGATCTGCTAATCCGAAATGCAATGCTAAATTTGGAGCAGAAAAATTAGCATCAACTAATAAAACTCTTTTGTTGAATTCATAAGCCAAAGCAGCACCCAAATTAGCAGAACAACTTGTCTTTCCAACACCACCCTTTATTGCTATTATTCCAATAACCTTACTCAATCTTATACACCTTCTTTAGATCATTTAGTATATCTTTCTTTGATGCCCCTTCTTTATTAATCTTTCTTAATGGATTAAAAATTGGTTTCTCCATTTTTTCTTTCTCCTTTATATTGATAAATTTCTTAATAACTATTGGCTTTTTGATTATTTGTTTAGGTATTTCTTCATACTTAGTTTGTACAATCTCTCTCTTAATCTCTCTTATAAATTCTCTCTTCTCAGATTCTTTGAATTTTATCGGTTTAAGGTTAACATCATAAGTTTCTTGGTGAATTACTTTCCACTCTTTTAAAGAACCAGTTTTTCTCTTTCTGCGCCTCTTTCTCACTAAGAAATATATTATCAGTATTAATATGATGAATAAGATAATGCCCCCAGTATTCTTGTTTTGTAAAGGTCTTATAAATGCACCAACAAGATCTTTAAACAACCCTTTCGGTTCTTCTGTTATTTCTCCGATTGCAGCCCCTGTAAGCAGACTTCTTCCAGCAGGCTCAGAAGGCGCTCCTTCTGCTACTTGTATTTCTCTAGGTCCTGGACTACTTTGCTCCGGAGTTTCCCTAACTGTATATTTTCCTATTCCTGGTATTTCCTCTACCTTTTTGATTCCAGAATCTGATGGCGAAAGTCCAGATGAAGGACTTGATCCACTACCTTGCTGCGGTTCGTTTCCTCCAGGCAGATTTAAAGCATTATTTACTACAGTAATCGTCAGAGTGTCGTAAGCATTTGTGTAATTCTCATCTCCAAGGTATGTTGCATTTATCTCATGAGTTCCATTAAACGAATAACTTACATTCAAACTAGGATTTATCCCAATTGCTATCAGATCACCACTATCAAATATTGAAATATTTCCTACACCTCCAACTAATATTGTACTTATATTTACATTCTCGCTTATATTCACAGTTATATTATTATGATTATTATTCAAAGTTAGATTTACACTACTATTTGCTTTATTCACAGTATAGTTTTTTAATTCAGATTTGTTTGAAGTTCCATTAATTAAATAGCCATGCCATTGATAATTATAAGTTGATGCTGCAATATCGGATATTAAAAATGTATAAATATTATCTAAATTACTAATTGAAGTATAATTTGTATTGTTGAAAGCTATAATGGTGTTATTTATTTCAGAACTATTTGTAATTGTTATATTGAAGTAATAAGTTCTATCTTTTAAATAAGCTATTCCATTTGCTGGACTCTCTGTAGGATTTGTTAATGTTATATTATGGATTATATTTCCACTAACAGACTGATTTATTACAAAAGTAAAGTTAGTATTATTAAATTCACAAGCACCATATTTATTACAGGCTAAACAATTCCACATGTAATTTCCTACTACAATACTATTAATACTGAAATTAGAGGAATTACTTATTCCAAAAATATTTGCACTTTGATTTGCAGCAAAACTTCCATTTATATTATGATATAAAGTAACATTTCTTAGATCAGTATCGTCAATAGCTGAACATGTGAAATTTATTGTGCTTCCATTTACAAAACTCTGGTTGCTTATAAGATTAATTAAAGAGCTATTAGGCGGTAATATAACATAAGTAACATTTAATCTAGGGGCTAATCCAGTTCCAGCCTCTTCTTTAGATTCATATTGTACAATATTACTTCCTGGATTTAAAGCCTCATTATCAGCTACTAATATTATACTGAATATCTTATCTCTAAGGTATTTAACAAATAAGCTTGTTATATCAAAAGTTGTATTTCCATTTGTATTTGATAGACTCTTGTTCTCAATATGCATACCACTACAATTTCCACTTATTCCTATGTTATTTTCTGTAGTTCCACAAGGCTGATTATTCCATGTTATTTCATAAGTTCCATTTTGTAATATAGATGAACAAAGTTGAGCATCATTATTGTTTCCACCATTGCCTTCACACCATTTTATTGTACCATTTAAATAAACTTCATGTAGCCTAACATTCATTGTATTAGAAGCAAAATTATTATCCTCTACTAATATTAAAGTAGAATTCAAAATATAATCTATATCATTTAATATTGTTAAATTAAATTTAATATAAGTTCTTTCAGCAGCATTGTCATTTGCTTCTGTACTTAAATCATCATTGTTTCCAAGGTTATCATTGCCTCCAAGATCTTCTCTAACAAAAGCATCTCCAAGAATTAAGTTAAGTGATGCAGTATTATTTGTATTTAATGTAACATTGCCAGCATTTACTAAGTTAATTAAGAAAATCAATGCAAAAATCCAAATTAATTGTTTAGTGTTCATCTCTTTACCCACACCATCTTTTTCTTGAATTTGCAATTCCACAAGCTTAGGAATGATTCAATATCCTTTTCACGAGAAATTTGAATAAGAAGAACAGATTTTGCTAATTGCTCGATGTTATAATATTTTATGATACCGGATTTACCATCCCTTCCCTTTAAGGCATAATAGAATCTTATCTTGTCACTCTTTTTTAGATGGTTTATTGAATAGCTAAATATTACAAACTCGTTAAACCTTGCTACGCCTTTTCCCACGTTAAGTTATTTAACCAAAATTGTTTATAAAGCTTTCTATATTAAGCAATTTAATAATAAAGGAGTAAATATAATATTATGTTAAATTATTTAACATTATTTGACTTTGTGTAAAAAATCAAAATGTTTATACGCAACGCTTTTAAATATATAAT
>CAYIFT010000038.1:0-1279 GCA_964362765.1 Candidatus Woesearchaeota archaeon
CCATCTGATGAATATGCAATACCATGAGCGCCAGCGCCAGATGGAATATCTTCCATTAATTCAAATTTTTCGATATTTACTTTATGGATTACACCATTACGCATATCAGGAACATAAAGATAAATATTATTTGGATGTACTGGTATTTGAATTGGTCCAGGAAATTCTCCTTTTTTTAATTCTATTCTTCCGACTATCTTTTTATTTAAATTATCTATTTTATATATGTCAAAAGATTTCCCACAAGTTACAAATGAATAGCTATCATCAGCTGTGATACCCATTGCAACCGGAGTTTCACATTTATCACTAACAAACTCTATTTTTAGTCTTTCTTCATTCCCAGAATTAAGATTTAAAATGCTTACATCATTGGACCTCATGTTGGGTGCATATAAAGTTGAACCATCATTACTTAAAACAAATCCATGAGGACCTTCACCAACTTTAAACGATCTTAAGATTGTGCCTTGATTAATATCTATTTCAACAATTGAATTTCCTCCTTCTATCGAGACATAAACTTTATTTCCGTCTTTGCTTGGAACGACATGAGCAGCCATCTCCTCCATTTTGATAGATTTTAACAATTTGTTTGTTTTAGCATCCAGAATTCTCAAATAAGGAATATGATCTTTATGTTCATCTTCTTCATCTTCTTCCTCTTCACCTTCATGATTAGTTGCATAGAAGTATCTCCCTAATGGATCAACGTTAACATTATGGGGCATTCCATCAAGTTTTATTGTATTGATTACTTCTAGGGATACAGAGTCGATAACTGATATTGTACCGTCACCTTCATTTGCAACATAAATCAGTGGAGCTTTATTTTGGGTAGTAGAACAGGAATTCAATATAAAAATAACTATAAATTGAAGTACAAATAACCCAATTAGTTTGCCTCTTTTCATAAAATAAAATAATTTATATATGGATAAATAAACATATCGGTATCAAAAAGGATAGTTAACATGAACAAATGTCCAGTTTTCAATGTTACGAGCATTCTGGGAAAGAAGTGGACTGTTGCATTAATTCAGGAAATTGCTCTTAATGGCGATAAAGGATTTAATTTCCTGTTTTATAGGATGAGAAAAATAAGCCCTAAGATATTATCGAGAAGATTGGAAGAATTGGAGAAGTTAAAAATCATTGAAAGAGAAGTTATTTTCCATAGCAAACCTCTAAGAACGAAGTACGTGCTGACAGAAAAGGGTGAAGAATTGCAGAGAATTATTGCTGATATTAAGAGCTTGAATACTAAATATTCCGATAT
>CAYIFT010000038.1:1379-7408 GCA_964362765.1 Candidatus Woesearchaeota archaeon
AAATCAAAATCTGAAAAAGTTTTATTTAAAGTTGCAGGGATGCATTCTACACATTGCGAAGGCGTAATTTCTAATGTTCTTAAGAGTAAGGCCGGAGTTATTAATTACAAAATCAGTTTTGCAAATTCCAGTGCTGAGGTAGAATTCGATCCTAGCTTAGTAACAATTCAGGGTTTAAAAAAATATATTGAGGAGCCAGGATATATAGTACAAGAAGTTAGTAAAGAAAGCAGTATTGATGTGGAAAAAGAATTAAAATCAAAAGAAATTAGTATATTAAAAAGAAAATTAATTATTGGAGCTGTATTAAGCTTTTTTATTTTCTTAGGAAGTTTTCCAGAATGGTTTCCTTTTGTTCCTAAATTTTTAATGAGCTATATTATTCTATTTTTACTATCTACCCCGATTCAATTTTATGTTGGATGGCAATTTTATAAAGGGTTTTGGAGTGCATTAAAGCATAAAAGTGCTGATATGAATACTTTGATTGCAGTGGGCACTAGTGCTGCTTATCTTTATAGTGTAATTGCAACTTTCTTTCCAGGATTTTTTAGAAACATAGGAGTAAATGTATATTATGATACAGCTGCGATAATAATAACTTTAATTATTTTAGGAAGATTGTTAGAAGCTATTGCTAAAGGCCATACCTCTGATGCTATTAAGAAATTAATTGGATTACAACCAAGAACTGCAAATGTGATTAGAAATAATAAAGAAATAGAAATTGATATTGAAGATGTTCAAGTTAATGATATCTTAGTTGTGAGACCTGGAGAAAAGATTCCTGTTGATGGTATAATTGTGAAAGGAGAAACTTCTGTAGATGAAAGTATGATTACAGGGGAAAGCATGCCTGTTGAAAAAAGAGAAAGCGATACTGTAATTGGATCTACCATTAATAAGAATGGACTAATAAGAGTAAAAGCTACAAAAGTTGGGAAGGATACAACATTAGCTCAGATAATCAGGTTAGTTGAGGAAGCACAGGCAAGCAAAGCACCTATACAGAGATTGGCTGATAAGATTGCTGGAATATTTGTGCCTGTTGTTGTGTTAATTGCAATATTTTCTTTTATTATTTGGTTAATTTTTGGACCAGAACCTAGTTTTAATTTTGCTTTATTGAATTTTGTTGCGGTATTGATAATTGCTTGTCCTTGTGCTTTAGGATTAGCTACTCCGACTGCAATAATGGTTGGAACTGGAAAAGGAGCTGAGAATGGAATATTAATTAAAGGTGGAGAAGCTTTGGAAGCTGCTTATAAGATTACAACTGTTGTATTTGATAAAACTGGAACTTTAACAAAAGGAAAACCTGAAGTTACAGATTTAATTCCTTTGAATGGAGAAAAAGATTTATTAAAATATGCTGCTGTTGCTGAATCCGGATCTGAACATCCTTTATCTGAAGCAATATTGAGAAAGGCTGATGAGAAAAATATAAAACATCCTGAAGCACATTCTTTTAAAGCTATTGAAGGAAAAGGAGTGGAAGCAACTTGGTTGAGCAAAAAAATTCTTCTTGGAAATAGGGCTCTGATGAACGATAATGATATTGGGATTAAGGGACTAGAAGTTAAGATAATGGAATTAGAAAATCAAGGGAGAACTGTGATGATTGTTGCTGTAAATAAAAAAATATTAGGATTAATTGCTGTTGCAGATACTTTAAAAGAAAATTCTAAAGAAGCTGTTGAAATTTTAAAGAAAATGAGTAAAGAAGTTTGTATGATAACTGGAGATAATCCTAGAACTGCAAATGCAATTGCAAAAGAACTTGGAATTGATAATGTTTTAGCTGAGGTATTGCCAGGAGAGAAAGCAAGTAAGATAAAAGAATTACAAGATCAAGGAAAGATTGTTGCAATGATAGGAGATGGAATTAATGATGCACCTGCTTTAGCGCAGGCTGATTTAGGAATTGCAATCGGATCTGGAACTGATGTTGCTATAGAGACTGGAGGTATTGTTTTAATAAAAGATGATTTAATCGATGTGATAAGATCAATTAATCTGAGTAGTTATACTGTTAAGAAAATTAAGCAAAATTTATTTTGGGCTTTTATTTATAATATTTTAGGAATTCCAATTGCAGCAGGAATATTGTATCCATTCACTGGATTTTTGTTGAGCCCAATTATAGCATCAGTAGCAATGGGTGCAAGTTCTTTGAGTGTAGTGAGCAATTCTTTATTGATGAAGAAATATAAAGTTAAGTAAAATGGAAATGAATTTAATTGGAAGAATATTTGTTAATAGCTTTATTTGGAATTATCTTAATAAAAAATTTTTAATGCCTTTAATATTTGATAATCTATTAAGAGAAGATTATGCAAGAGTTTTGGATCTTGGTTGTGGAATTGGTTATACAAGTAGGGAGGTTGCTAACAGATTAAGAAACGCTGAAGTATTTGGTGTTGATTATGATAGAAGGCAGATAAGGAAAGCAAATAGAAGAAATAAATCTAGAAGAATAAGGTTTTTAGTTGGTGATGGAAAAAATCTAGGTTTTAGTAATGGATATTTTGATGCTGTATTTGCTTTTGATACAATGCATCACATTGAGGATTATGAAGAAGCAATAGAAGAGATGAGTAGGGTGTTAAGGAAGAATGGTGATCTTTATGTTTTGGATGTCGATAAAAAATTTTTTAATCCTGTGATAAAGTGGATAGATAATACCCAATCTTTGTTTAGTAGAGAAGAATTTATTGATAGACTAAAAGAACATGGATTTAGGGTATATAAAGAAGGAAAGAGACTTTCTTTATTTTATGCTGTAGCAAGAAAATTTGATTTTCTTCCCCCCCCTAGTTAAGATAAATTTATAAATAACTAATTATTTTAAATTATGATGGAAAAGAGGTACCTGGTAGCTGTTTTTTTGATTGTATTGGGTTTTATCTTAATTAATTCTAATCAACAAGGTCAAGTAGTTAGAGTTGTAAAATCTTCACCACAACAGCTTACAGCAGCACCACCAGCATCTGTACAAGTTACTCCTGCACAAATTCTTCCAGTATATCCACCATCACATGTGTTTTATATTGCTAATCCAATTAATGTTAATTTTAATGAACTTGCTGAGATCATATACGATGGTTCTATTATTTCGAAAACAGTTATAGATACAGGGTGTATTAATTGTTTTTATGGTATGGATGTTGATATCGATCCGGTTACTAAAGCAATTCATTTAGTTTACTTAAAGTTAGTATCACCGGGCCCATCAGGGGGTAATGGCACATTAACATTATTTTATAAAAGACTAGGTTCACAACCTTTTTCAGTTACAATTCCATTACCAGGTTATGTTAATACTAACCCGCAGTCGGTATCTGTATCCTATAAGGGACCAAGCATCGCTATTGGAACATCAACAGGCATCTACTTTACTAAATTTAACTCTGCGACAAATTCATGGAATCCTTGGTTCTTTGTTGCCCCTCCAAATTTGGCTCTGCAAAATTTTCCTGTAGAACTAGAGGTTAAAAACAATGGTGATGCATTTATTACTTATTATACTGCACTCTATTTAATACCCGATTCTCTTGAAGTTGCTTCTTTCACACCATATATAGCATCCTCGATAATAATAAATACAGTTGAAACTGTTCCAAGTATATCGGGAACCTCTCATTTCGGAGAATTTTCTACAGATATAGATAACGTTAATGTGCTCCACATATCGTATGTAACAACTAGCAATAAATTAAAATACGCAAATAGTAATACGTATAACCCAGTTATTATATTAAATGGCGTATTTATGAATTTTGTTAAACTCACTCAATTCTTAAGTCCTATAATTATTTACTCTATAGGTGGTCCGAGCAATACTGTAAATCTAGAAGGGTTAGTTTATTTTACATCAGGTATCAACCCGCTTCCAGTGGTACAGACAGCTTATTATGGTAATCAGTTTGCATTTGATATTGGTTACACTATGGGTGTTTCGTACTTAATGCCCATTCCTTCTGCACAACAAATAACATTAGCATTGTTACAGGGCGGGGTATGGAATAAAGTACAATTACAAAATGTTGGATTCTTACATGATATTGGATTAGTTATAGAATAAATTAATCATAAATCTTAGTCATTTGAACTTCATACTTTAAGGTATGCCTACTCCTCACTAAATTTTTAAAAGATACTAAACAATAAATTTTTATATTCAACTAATTCTAATTATTTAAGTAAAAGAGGTAAAAGATGGGTAAATATATCAGGATAAAAACCAAGATTCCAGGCCCTAGAAGCAAGGCTTTGATGAAGGAAAAAGAGAAGCATATTTCTAGAGGAGTTCCTAGCGAGTTTCCTATATTTGTGGAAAGTGCTAAAGGGGCTCTAATAAAGGATGTAGACGGAAATACTTTTATTGATTTTTATGGTGGAGTAGGAGCAAGTAATTCTGGACATTCTAATCCTGTTTTGATAAATGCTGTTAAAAAACAAGCTGACAAATTCTTTCATACTTGTTTTGCAGAAGCAGGTTACGAAAATTACATTGAATTATGCAAACAATTAAATCAGATCACTCCTGGAAATTCTAAAAAGAAGACAGCTTTATTTAATTCTGGAGCAGAGGCTGTTGAAAATGCAATCAAAGCTGCTAAAAAATATACTGGAAAGACCGGGATAGTAAGTTTTGAGCATGGATTTCATGGAAGAACTTTGTTGACAATGAGCATGACTTCAAAAGTTAAGCCATATAAGTTTGGATTTGGACCATTTGCAACTGAAGTTTATAGACTACCTTATCCTTATGTTTACAGAAGACCATCAAGTTGCATAACAGAGGATGAATATGTAGATTATTTATTAGATCATTTAGAGAATACTTTTTTTGAAGGTGTAGTAGCACCAGAGAATATTGCCTGCATTGTAATGGAATTAGTGACAGGAGAAGGAGGATTTGTTGTTGCACCTGAAAGATATGTTAAAGAATTAAAAAGAATTTGTACAAGGAATAATATTGTTTTAATTATAGATGAAGTGCAGAGTGGATTCTGCAGAACTGGAAGATGGTTTGCAACTGAACATTATGGAATTGAACCTGATATTATTATGACAGCTAAATCATTGAGTAATGGAATTCCTTTGAGTGCTGTAACTGGAAGATCTGAGATAATGGATTCTGTTCATGAAGGCGGTTATGGTGGAACATTTTCTGGAAATCCTTTAGCATGTGCATCAGCTTTACAAGTAATTAAATTTATGAAAGATAATAAATTATGGGAAAGAGCTGCTAAGATTGGAGAAATAGTTATGGATAGATTTGATGATATTAAAGATCAAAGTAAATATATTGGCGACGTGAGAGGATTAGGAGCTATGATGGGAATGGAATTTGTAAAAGATAAGGTAACTAAAGATCCTTACAAAGAAATGGCTAGAGGGGTTGAAAGAACATGCTGGGAGAATGGCGTTTTATTATTATCTACAGGAATATTAGGAAATGATATTAGGACATTGATGCCTTTAGTTATTATTGATGATCAATTGAATGAAGGATTAGATGTGATTGAGAAAGCTGTGCTAGAATGAAAGTGTCCAATAAAAAATGAAGATTAATATGATAAAGATTTTATTTATAACACTGTTAATTTCTATTTTTATAGTTGGCTGTGCTAATGAAATCAGTGAAAGACCAGTACTAATTAAACCATTGGAAATTAAAGGACATCTTGATCCAGGACATGTTGAAGTTAGTAAACAAGGACAGATTATTGATTTTAATAAAATAAATACCCAAGAAGAGTGTGAAAGAAATGGTGGAAAATGGTCTGCAACCCAGATATTTGTTCAGAATCCAATTTTTAAATGCTTTCCAAAACTTTCTGATGGTGGAAAAACTTGTAAGGATTCATCAGAATGTCAAGGTAGTTGCGCACTTGTAAGAGATCCAAATGGACCTTTATTAGGATCAATTGGTGTGAGGTTTAAAGATTATGGTAGATGTACAGATTATGATACTCCGAACTGCGATACAATGGAGAAAGGCGAGCCTCAAGAGTTTTGTT
>CAYIFT010000039.1:0-7387 GCA_964362765.1 Candidatus Woesearchaeota archaeon
TCAAGCCAAAAAACAAAATATATTTAAATAAAACAAATTGAGTAATTCTTATGGTATTAGAGGATTTAACAACTCCTGAGAAAGCAGAAAGGAATCCGTGGGATATGCTTTTCTTGGGGGCAATGTATGCTGCTATTGCGATATTCTTAGCAGTGTGGGTATTTAGAGAAGAAGCAAGTATAGTGATGATTCTATTGACTGTTATTGCTACGATTCCATTATTATATAATACTTTGAAATATGAGGAGGAGAAGGACGACATAATTGTGAAAGAGTATATATTACTTAAAGAACACTGGAAGGCTCTTTCTTTTTTTATGATGATGTTTGTTGGGTTTGTGGTTGCATTTTCATTAGCTTATATATTTTTACCTACAGATTTGGTGAAGGATATATTTAGTGCACAGGAAAATACTATAAGGAATATTAACTCCCAGATAAGCACCCAAAGTGTAAATTCAGCCTCTGTTGGTGGAGAGCTTTTTACGCAAATATTTAGCAATAATGTGAAAGTTTTATTGTTTTGCATATTCTTTTCATTCTTCTATGGCGCAGGCTCAATTTTTATTTTAACTTGGAATGCTTCTGTGATTAGTGCAGCAATCGGGTCTTTTTTTAGAACAAATATAAGCACATATGCATCAAATTTAGGATTAGAAAAAGTAGGCGGATACTTTCATATTTATGGATTAAGTTTGCTGAGATATTTTATTCATGGGCTACCAGAAATATTTGGTTATTTTATAGGCGGATTAGCAGGAGGGATAATTAGTGTGGCTGTTATAAAGCATGATTTTGGATCAAGAAGTTTTAAGCACATTATTCTGGATTCTGTAGACTTAGTCATACTTGGAATTGCAATTCTGTTTGTTGCTGCGCTGATGGAAGTCTACTTAACGCCAGTATTTTTCTAAAATCATTCTTGGTAATAATCACAACCTAACACTAAACACATTTCAGCTTTCTTGAGTTCCTTTCCAAGATAAGCTGCGTGATCTAGTCTATTGAACCAATTTAATTTTTTGTCCTCAGAGTATTTGAATATTGCATTGTAGATATCCTGTGATCTTCTTCCACGAAATTCTTTTAAGATTTCGTGCTTGTAATTGCAAATTGCTACACCTATTTCGAATGTATCTCTGTAGATTCTTACTAGTATATAACACCCGTCATCTGTCTTGAAATCTTTATAATCATCCCATTTAGATACATGAATTATTTCAAAATCTGGCGCTAAGATTTTGTCCTTAACCCAACCAGGTCTTGATTTAATTGTTGTCATTACATAAATGGCAAGGATACCCAGTAGTTTAGTACTGGGAGGAATTGCCATCCTCCATTAAATTTTTCTTTAAATATTTTCATCATAAAAGTGGGCAGGTTGAATTCCTTGCCCACATTGTAAAGGTTTAGTTAGCGTGAGCTTTCTCAAACCACATCTGAGGTGATTGATATGGAATTAACATCAAATGGACATGCATATGGACAAAGTGCTTACCACTTTGTCTTCGTACCTAAATACAGGGTTCCTGTATTTAGAGACCCTGATATCAAGGGAGCCTGCGAACACATTATTCGCAGGATTGCACTTGAACATAAGTTCAAGATACATGCTCTTCAAATAGAGCATGACCACGTGTATTTATTTGTTAATATCCCTCACACGTACAGTGTTTCCTATGCAATACAACTTCTTAAAGGCACGTCCTCAAGATTTATCAGACAACAATGTCCAAGGCTTATGCATTATAAGCATTTCTGGAGTTGTGGTAAATTCTATAGATCAGTTGGTAATGTTACTGGAGATGTAATAAAGCATTACATCATTGAAAGTCAAGGTAAATCTAAGTTTAGATTTACACGTGCCTATGCATCACGTCAACTCCCGAGCTGACGATCACTTAAAGATGCTACGGCCTTTAGGCCGTAGAGATTCACTTTGCTGATTAATTAGGCTTAATTTTAGAAAGCATATTCTTTATTAAAGGTTTCGCTGCAGATACAGTCCATCTTAATTCATTAAAAGAACGAATATCTTTAGCCATCTCTAATATTTTTGAAGGCCTAAAATAGAATCTCCTGTATGCTTCTTTCTGCAGCCCAAGTATTTTTTCTTTAGGCAAATGAGGTATCTCGTAATGAAAATCTTGAGCATAAAAGCCACTTGAGGTTCCATATTCATCTGTTGGTTTAGTCAGCCAACCATTTTTCTCGACAATGTCGTATAGTTCAGTACCTGGCAAAGGAACAGCAGTCATGAAATTTGCAATTGAAGGATTCAGTTTTATTGCGAAATCTATAGTCTCTTTTATTGTTTCTTCTGTATCAAATGGGAATCCAATCATGAAGAATCCGATACAAATTATACCGGCTTCCCTGCACCATTTTACTGCATTCTTAACATCTTTTAAATCTAATGCTTTCTTCATTTTCTTTAGAACTTCTGTGTTACCGCTTTCGATACCTATGCCGAGCTTGTAAACACCAGCTTTTTTCATCTTTTTAACCATGCCGAAGGTTAGCTTATCAGCTCTTACTCCATTTTGAAGATTGATTGCCACCTTGATTTTTCTTTCAATAATTAAATCTAAAATTTTATCTGCCCTATCGTGATATAAAGTAAAATTATCATCCAGAATATCGATCTGTTTAATACCAAATCTTTTAATAAGATATTCTATTTCATCAACAACATTTTCTGCGCTTCTAAATCTGAATCTGTTTTGGAACGGGCTTTTTTTAGAACTTGAAGAACAAAAGACACATTGATATGGACAACCCCTGCTTGTAAACACAGGCGCCATCGGGGCCTTTCTTGATCGTGATCTATACAATTTTAGATCTGGAAGCAGATGGTATGCTGCAAATGGTAAGTCATCTAGATTAGCAATTAATTCTCTCGGTCTGTTGAATGTAATTTGATTATCTTTAAGATAAACAGTTCCATTAATATCTTCAGGATTTTTTCCTTGGCATATATCGAGGAAAGTAACCTCGCCTTCTCCCTGAACAAAGAAATCAGCTTTTGTTTCTTTTAACAGTCTTTCTAAATTTTCTGGAGTGAATGGACCCCCTATTACTACTTTCGTGTCTGGTGTTTTATCTTTAATCATATTTGATAATTCAATGCCACTTCTTGCTGTAACAACATTCATTTGAATACCGACAATGTCAGCTCCGAATTCTTCTATTCTTCTGAGTACCCCATCATTCATCATGCGCAAGATATTAGCATCAATTATTTGAACCTTGAAATTATTCTTTTCTAATAGAGCTGCAATAACTGCTAATCCAAGAGGAGGATAGATGGTAGCTTCATTTATTCCAATAGCATAATAAGGGTAAGGGTTAACTAAAACCACTTTTTCGTGCTTTTGTTCCGTTTTCTGGTTAATTAAAATAGCTTCCATTTTAGAATACCTTGCTTTATCTAATATATCTTGATATTTAAGATTTTCTATGTATTTTTTGGTAAAACTTATAAAGATTACCAACCTTTGCCAAATCACTATGAGGGTCCTTATAACTGGGGGTATTGGATTTGTAGGTTCTAATTTAGCCATTTATTTAGCTGAGAAAGGTCATGAGGTTGTTGTTTATGACAATATGCAGAGAAGTTTACATAATCTTCATCCTGTGAAAGCCGCTGGTTGTAAGGTAATTCAGGGTGAATTAGATGATATTCAAGAATATATTAGAGATGAACACTTTGATATTGTATATCATTTTGCTGCACAAGTTGCTGTTACCCATAGTTATCATAGTCCTAAAAGTGATTTCAGGATTAATGCCGCAGGCACTTTTCACTTGGTTAGCAGTATAAAAGCGCCGGTAATTTATGCTTCTACAAATAAAGTTTATGGTGATAATGTAAATTATATTCCCATAGAGGAATTACCTACAAGATATGATTTTGCTAATGAGTTTAAAGGCAAAGGTATTCCTGAACATTTTAGTATCGATAGTAAGAAGCATACACCATATGGTTGTTCGAAATTAGTTGGGGAACTTTATGTTAGAGAATATGGTGGGGTAATAAATAGATTTTCTTGCATGTATGGTCCTAATCAGTTTGGGAATGAAGATCAGGGATGGGTTGCTCATTTTGTAATATCGAAAGTAAAAGGAAAACCTATAACGATTTATGGGGATGGAAAACAAGTTAGGGATCTATTGTACATAGGTGATGTAGTTAAGTTATTAGAGTTAGAAGCTAAACATATAGATAAAATAAAAGGACAAGTTTTTAATATAGGCGGTGGTTATAATAAAACATTATCATTATTAGAACTTTGTGATAAATTAAAGTTAAAATATGCGTATGGAAATCCTAGACCAGCTGATCAAAAAGTGTATTATACCGATATTTCAAAAGCTAAAAAAGTACTTGGATGGGAACCAAAATTTTCTGTAGAAGAAGGTATTCAAAGAATTACAGAATGGATTGAAAAGAACAAAGATAAATTTAATTAATTTATTAGGATTTTTTAGATGCCCTATATTTTATCCCGTGTTTTATAATGGCTAGTAAAAATCTTATGCCTTCCCTTAGTGCTTTAGATTTCATTTCACCACCAGCACGTTCTCTTTCAAAGCTGGGAAATTCTATTATCTTTCCATCATACTTAAGAGCATTGGCAATAAGCTCTATTTCTATCTCAAAATTTGATGATTTGTAATTGTAATTTTTTACTATATCTTTCACAAAAGCCTTATAACCATTTAATGGATCTGATAATTTTATTCCAAAAAATATTCTGAAAGCTTGCGTAAGGGCCCAATTTCCAAAACTCCTTACTAAAGTGTACTCTCCACTTCCACCAAGTGCTCTTGAACCAATCACAAAAGAATATCCTTCATTTATCTTTTCTATAAATTTCGGAATATCAGAAGCGATATGGGAATAATCAGCATCCATCATAATTATTACATCGCCGGTAGCTTTATTAAAACCAAATCTTAATGCATTTCCTTTTCCATGCTCTCCCGTATTTGTAAATACTTTGTTAGTATATTTTTTAGAAATTTCAAAAGTTTTGTCTGTAGAACCATCGTCAACAACAATTATTTCAAATTTTGTACCTTTTAAATTTTTAATAACTTTATCTACCTCTTCAAGTACCCCACTTATTGTGGCTTCTTCATTTCTTGCAGGTATAACAATGCTAAGAGTTTTTACTCTATTGGTCATTTTAGGTTTCTCAATATAGATAATGTTTATAAACATTACTAAGATAAAATTAAATATGCGTAAAAACTTATTGTTTAATTTATCTATACTTATACTAATTCTTTATCTAGTGATAAGAATTTTGGATTATTCGCAAGTTGTCTATTATCATCCATTATCAAATCAAAAACATGATATATACAGTTATATACCGCAATTGTTTTTTTTAGGCGAATGTGGTTTTTATAAAGAATGCGGATATTGGTATAATGGATTTGTGACTTTTATATCTACACCACCGGGATGGTATTTAACTTTTTATCCAGTTTATTTAATAACTAATAGCGTATTGTTAACTCTTTATTTAAGCGTCATCATTATTTTTGTAATTGGGTTTTTATTAATAAATCATTTTGGTAAATTAATATTTGAATCTAAAATTAAAAGACTTTTTTTCTTCGCTTTTTTATTTGGAAATAATATAGCGATTAATTCCCTTAGATTAGGTAGGATCCATGAATTAATGGCTTTTATCTCTTTGGTAATCGGATCTTTTATAATATTTAATTTTAAAGACAATAAAATAAACAAAAAATTTTATTACGTTATTCCGTTTTATACAATGGCACTGCTGACTTATCATTCGGTAGGGATATTATTCTCAACATTTTTCTTAGGTTTGTTATTAATAAAAGGAGGAAAAGAGTTTTTTAAAGTTTTAATTACTGTCATTATCTCTTTTATTTTAGCTGCATTCTGGTGGCTTCCTCTATTGTTGAATCTAGGGAAGACTTCAATAGTTGATAATTGGTATGGTGTTGAGGGATGGTGGATGTTTAAAAATTATTTACATTTTACACCTATTGCGGTAATACTGATTCCAATAGCGCTATTCTCTTTATTTTATCTATATCTGAAGATAAAAGAATTTGATAAGAAAGAGTTTCTATTTTTTATACCTTCTATTTTTATAATATTTTTATTTTTCATAGGGGTAATGCCGTTTATTCCGGTGATGAAACATATATTCACTAATCTTTACCTTTTATTTTCAGTTTTTTTAATATTATGCTTATTTTTGAATTTAAATCGGAATATTTTAGACAAAAGAATTGGTAACTTGATTTATTACATTATGATAAGTGCATCAGTTTTGACTATTGTTATTAGTATAATTAATACACCTTTCTTTGATAAACCGACAAAAGATCAAAATGATATAAAAGACCTTCTTAATTATGTTGATGACAAATTTTTAGTTGTCGGTAGCTTGAGTCATATAAATTCTCATCGGGCAGCATTTTATAGTTATGCTCCGATATTTAGAAATTTATCAACACCAGATGGACACTATCCTGTTTTGGCTAGTAGCGAATATGTTGATGGTTTAAATAAAATACAAGATCTGTTTAGGAAAAGTGAATGTGATGAATTTAAATCTCTGGTAAATAATTATAATACAAAATTTTTATTGACTTCTGGAGAAGATAACTGTAAAACACTTCAAAGTTGCGACCTTAAAAATATTAAAAATAATGGACAAGCTTGCTTATACACGATAAATTAAAACAGAAAAGTATATAATGGATATTTTGCGAGACTCAAATGAGGGGTTTTTATGGAAGAAAGCACTAATGCTGAGGATAAATTAGAAGAGCGTAAAAAGAGGGTACTAAGTAAAATAAAATTCAACAAAAATTGGCTGATCTACGGCGCTCTAATCATAATTCTTATTATATCATTTAATCTAAGAACGTTGCATGTCAAAAATCTGAAAGATTCAACTACAGGAGATTATGTTTCTCTGGAACTAGACTCTGAGATATGGTTGAAGTATGCGAAGATAATTGCTAAGGAAGGAAAATTACCTCAAAAAGACATGATGAGGTTTTATCCTGATGGTTTAGATCTGACAACATATCCTACTTTTCCTTCTTATTTTGTTGCTTATTTATACAAATTTTTGAGGATATTCTTTCCAAATATGACAGTAGCATTGGCTGATATTTTATATCCCGCATTTGCAACTGTGGTAACATTGTTGTTTATGTTTTTCTTATTGAGAAGATTATTTGACTGGAGGGTTGCTCTGCTAAGTATTTTAATAACCAGTGTTTCTACTGCATTTTTATTCAGAAGCATTTCATCAGATCACGATATCTTGGGAATGATGTTGTTGATGATGACTTTTTACTTTATTGTAGTTGGATGGCAATC
>CAYIFT010000040.1:0-7222 GCA_964362765.1 Candidatus Woesearchaeota archaeon
GAAAGAATAGTACTATTTTTTAAGATATTATTTGGTAAGTAGTCTATTAATAATCGAAAATCTTTCAGTCATTCTGAAATGCTATTTAAATTATTTTTAGAAAGATATATAAAGAATATCATCATTAGGTTATTTATGGTAATAAAATTAAGTAAAAAATATCCACGAGTGCGCTTTGGGAATGCACCTAAAGACAAAATAGGTAGTGTAAAAGCAGTTTTTGGAGAAAAATGGTGGAGAGGTTGGTTTAAAAAAGAATTCGAAAAATTAGGGTGGGGAAAATGGCCGGAGAAGGATTAAAAGTAGTTGGTGGATTTTTATTTAGTATTATAATGTACGAGAAAGAAGGTGGTACTATTGATTGGATATTTAATTATGTTAATAACAATGTGCCACGTGAAATGATATTAACACCAATTAAAGCTTTTATAAAAGAACAGGAAAATAAGTATTATAATGAAGATTATAAGAATAGATTGTCTAAATAGTTCTTGAAAGAAAGGTTTAAAAAGAATTTATCAAGTCTTATTCTGTTATGGGCCTGTAGCTCAGCCTGGTTAGAGCATCAAATTAGGGAAAGTTAACCTAATGTGCAAGTCTTATACGACATAATCAGGTAAATTATTTTACTTGAGCTAAGACAGCTGAGGGTCGTCGGTTCAAATCCGATCAGGCCCACTTTTCGATATATTTAAAAATATCAAATCATTAATATTGAAAAAAGATGGTTTAAATGGAACTTAAGAGGATTTTATATTTAAATTCAAAAAAGAAGCCTATCTTTGTATTAATATTGATTATGATTTTTTCTTTTACATATGAAAGTATAAGCGCATCCATAAATATTTTAGATTATTCACAAGAACAAACTCCTATGATATTACCAATAGAAGCACCTGGAATGAGTATAATAAAATCTGAAAGTATCAAAGGATTTCCGCAATCGAATGAAGAAAGAATAAAAGTTATAATTAAATTGAAAGATAAACCTTTAGTTTATAATCCAACAGAATCTTATCGTCAAATGCTTGAACAAGAACAAAAAATTTTTGAGAATATTTTAGAAAATCGATTTGGTGTTAGAATTACAGCTAAATGGTACACTGTTTTCTATGGGTTTGCAGCTGAAATAAATATAGAAGATTGGTTAGATATAGAATCTATCGAATGGGTAGAGCGAGTTTCAATAGATCCACTAGTATACACCACTCTTCAAGATTCGGTTCCATTAATTAATGCTCCGCAAGTATGGGCGCAATTAGATACTCAAGGATTTAATATTACAGGAAGAAATATTAAGGTTGCTGTTATTGATACGGGTGTTGATTATACACATCCTGATTTAGGCGGTTGTACAGCAATACAATTTTTGTCTGGTAACTGTAATAAAATAATTGGTGGTTGGGATTATGCAAATAGCGACGGTAACCCTATGGATGATCATGGGCATGGAACACATGTAGCCGGCATAGTTGCAGCAAATGGTACATTGAAAGGTGTTGCTCCAGATGCAAAGATTTTAGCATACAAGGTTTTGACTTCTAGTGGAGTTGGACAGGGATCATGGATAATATCAGGCATAAATGGTGCTGTTGCTAATGGAGCTCATATAATAAGTATGAGTTTAGGTGGTTTTGGTTATTCTGATGATGATATGTCAGAGGCGTCTGATAATGCTATGCAAGCTGGTGTGATTACATTTATTGCAGCAGGTAATTCTGGTCCTGGTGGAAATCCAAATTGTAGGCATAATAATATATTCCCAAACCAACCATTTGGATTTTTTTCAATATGTTCACCTGGAACTTCTTTGAAAGCTATAACTGTTGGAGCATCAGATAAATTTGATAATCTCGCAGGTTTTAGTGGCAGGGGTTATGCGCTTTTTGCTAATAATTCTGTCTCTGCTATAAAGCCTGATTTAACAGCACCAGGTGTTGCAATTACATCCACAGTGCCAACTGGAAGTTGTTCAATTTGTGATCCTTCTGGATATAAGGCACTGCAAGGAACTAGTATGGCTACTCCACATGTGTCTGGTGTAGCTGCGTTATTGAAACAGGCTTATCCTTCTTGGACAGCTGCAGATATAAAATTAGCATTAATAAATCCTTCAATAGACTTAGGTAATATTCCTGTTGAGCAAGGCACAGGAAGAGTAGACGCTTTCAAATCTTATTTAATAAAAACATTATTTTCGCCAAACAACCAATTTTTAGGTCAAGACACATTATCAGATAACCAAACTTTTCAAAGCTCCCCTATACTTAATTTAAAAAATATTCACACACAACCGCAATCTTATATTTTAACAGTTAATGCAGACCCACCAGGAATAGCGACTGTAAATCCAACTTCATTTCTTCTCAATCCTGGACAGAATGCTTTAATTAATCTCTCTTATTCATTAGATAACTCTCTTGCTACTACAAGTTTTTTTTATAATGGAAAAATAAATGTGCAAAGTCAAGGAATAAGTGTGCCTTTTTCAACTTTCAAAGTAAATTTAACCGGACAAATCGGTTTAACCTTAAATTTTGGTCCGTATCATTATTATACTGCTATATTTGATTTACTTCCAAACCCAGCTCTTACAGTTCCAACAGGCTATGGTCATGTACTATGGCTTATATATACAGAACCACCAAGTCCTAATCCAGTAAATTTTACATTATATTTAAATGACGGGGTAAATTATTATCTAAGCTCTACATTTCAGAGACATCCTTCTTGGTTTTCGCTACCATTATCCTATTGGGGATATGCATATACAACTACATTTAACAGTGTATTTTTAAATGGAATTGCTCAGTCTATTTTACTAGATAGAGATCAAGCAACTAATATCTTAAATTATACCATCCTAAATACAAGCGGGAATCCACTATTTCCAAATGCTTATTGTTATCCTAATAACTGGAATACAATTTGTAATAGGGGTAATACAGTATTTGCATTTGTATTAAATGAATCTGTAGGTATAGGGGTTGGTCAAATTGGAGATGGTTCTGCTTTACTTCAATTTATCAATGATGCACCATTATGGTCCTTATTATCTACCCATACATATTCTACCCCTGAACCCGCAACATATGTTGCTAGAAATTTCATAAAACCTGCAGTTGGAAGCCATACTATAGCAATTCAACCTTCAAATAGAGTGACAATGAAATATAAATTTATACCAGGATATTCAACATTAACTAGTTTATTTTTCCAAAATTGGTTTTATTTCAACCACACAGTATACCATTCTATATTAGACATAGGCCTTCATAGAAGAGTGATATTAGATACTAATAATAAAGACTATGAAAATTTTTACTTTACTCCTGAATCTGCCTTAATGCCAGGCGGTACAGATTTTGAAACAATATTTTATAGATTAAGCCGCTTAGATATATATGATCAGTATACTTCATCGATAACACCAGGTCAAACAAAACTTGGGCGAACGCCATTCTTCAGATTTCCTCTGCAAAATATATTTGAGCACATATTACCTAGTTACCCTTGGATTTCTCTTAATAGACTAAATATAACTTATAATTCGATTTATGAAACTGAGAAATCACCAAGCATATGGAACACAAAGTTTGTGAATTTACCAGATACTATTAAATTGAAGGTGCATAAAGGCGTAGTTCTTCAGAATGTTTTATCTAGTTTACCTTTGATCAAGCAAAATAATATATTTCAGCCTTATGGAATTGTAAGTCCAGCAGATGTTATTTATACACTTATACCACTCTTTGCTGGAGGAACATCTGCACAGGGAACAATGCCAGATCCTCCACCACATCCAGCACCGTTACTTGATATTCCGGTAGTACCTGGCTATTATACATTTGTCATGAATTTAAGTGATTATGACTGGATACTTGGAATTCCAACAAGTTTCTTAACATTTTCAATATTTGATACAACTAATCCAGATAACAATCCACCCGTAATAGATTTCTTTAGAATACTTGCAAGTGGGGTTTATACTAGTAATGTACTACCTGTATCATTAAATAATAAAATAATTTTCAAAGCTGATGATATTGAGACTAGTATTTCAGATCAGAAAATTTTCTATCAGCCTTACGGGAGTGGAACATGGATAGAGATACCTGTGGTGACTGGTGTAGATTATGATCATGTAATTTTACCTAATTTATCTTTAGGCGCATACGATCTTAGATACTTTATTGCAGATTCTTTCAATAATTCATTAGAACAAGTTCAATCACCAGCTTTTATAATAAGTACAACAGCAGCAGCACCATCTGCAGGCAATCAGACAGGTTGCGGTAATTATATTTGTGAAGAAGGAGAAAATCAATTAAATTGTGCTTCAGACTGTCCAGTACCAAGTTTGAGTATTAGCGGTACAGCAAATATTGGTGCGATGATTACATTTCTTTTAAATGCACCTAATTATGTCGGAAGGCAGTATGTTTTAGCCTTATCTTTAGGAACTTCAGGAATATTATTGCCTGGTGGAGCAACCATATTTTTATCACCTGATCCAATATTCTTTGCATCAATATCATCACCTTATTTAGGTATGCTTAATTCAATAGGTATATTAACTACTGGTTATCCAAGTGGTAATGTTGTGTTATTTATTCCAAATATTCCAGGTTTAATAGGAACAACAGTTTATGCAGCGTACGCTGTAGTAAGCCCTTCGCTAACAAATGTTATGGCAGCTTCACCAACAGTGAACTTTACTATAAGTTAAGAGGTTGAATATGAAAAGATTAACGATATTTGTTGTTGTAACGATATTAATAGCTTTTTTTGTGCAAGTATTAGAGCGTTCAGATATAAGTATTAAGGATTTTATTTCTGGCAGAGCAGCTCGTACAATTGAAAAAGAAGAGAAACAGCAATATGATGAAATATTAAGTGCTTTTGGTTATTCAGAGGAGGATATAGAAAGGATTAATGGAATGCAAAATAATGATCCGGGTATGGCTATGTTGAGTGCGGTTAAAAAACCAGTGAAAATAGAAGAGAGTAAGGATAAAAATTTTGAATTTTATAATGAATAAATATTTTTAAATCTCAAAGGTAGCTAGATCAACCAATTGCTTTCTGATTTCTAAGAATTGTTTAATTATGTCAGCTTTAGAAATAATACCAACTAGATTTCCTAGATCGTCAATAACAATCAGCCTTTTTATTTTATTTTTATTCATAGTTTCAACAGCTTTATCAAGAAATAATTCCGGAGTTACTGAAATTATTTTTTTAGTAGAAATTTGATCTGCTGTTATCTTTGACGGGTCTTTTTTATTAACTACAATCTTGCTTATTATATCGCGATCTGAGAGAACACCTATAGGTTTTTTTGATAGATTGTCTTCGATAACAACAAGCATACCAACATTATGATCGACCATCTTTTTGGCAACATTGATAATAGAATCATCTTTAGCACATGTCAATACATTCTTTATCATCAATTCTTTTACTTTCATTTCTTGTACCTCACAATTCAAATTTTTTTATTAAAACTGCAAAACCAGATAATAAACCACCTTTCTTTTTCTTTTCTGCCATGCTTTTAATCTTTTCTTTTTCTTGTTTTAGGTTTTCAATTTGAAGCAATAAAGCTGCCTTTAAGTTTACATCTGTAACTTGTTCGCTTAATTCAGATAAGCGCTGAATGCTTTCGTCTATTTTATTTGCATTTTGTTCTAGTTCAGATGCTTCTTGCTTTTCTTTCTCAGAAATTATTCCGAGAAATCTCTTGATTTTAGCAAAGAAACCACCTACATCTTTTTCCCCAGCTTCTAACTCTTTTTCAATATCGTATAGTTCTTTTACTTCTGCATCAAGAACAGGTTTTATTTCTTCAGGCATGTCTTCTTTCATTATCATCATTTTTGCCATCACAGATTCCATGCCTTCTTCATGCATTTTACTCATAACATCACACATAAATCTTGCGTGTTTTATCATTTTGGCTTTAATTTGATCTTCCGTAATAGTTGAACACTGGTCTATTGCCTTCTGCATTATTTCACAAACTTGAGAACTTCTTTCTAGGCATTCACTATGCATTTTATCTTGCATTTCACAACCTTGCTTTATTCCTTCGTACATCTTTGAAGCTTGATGACCGCAATTTTCTTCTATGTTTTGGGAGGCAGTTTCAAAGCCTTTTTTAGACCTTTCAATGCATTCATTTAGGAACCTTTCTTTGTCACACATTTCTCTTTTTCTTCCGCAATTTTCTTCTTGGAAATTCCAAGCAGCATTGCAATCATGCGAATTAGTACATGAATCTATTGCAGATTGATCCCAATTAAATTGCTGAGCTTGTTCATTGCATCTCTGCTGATGTTCATTTTTACATTTATCAATAAACTCTTGCTCATCGCATTCAACAGTTTGTTTACACATTTCATTATTCTGAAAGCTTTCGAGGTGTTTTTCACATTGTTCTCTTACAAAATCTTGTTCTTGCTGGAATTTTTCATGCCTTTCTTTACATCTGTTAAATAAAGTTTCTTCATTTAAATTGTCACATGAAATATCTTCTTCAAAAAACATATGTCCTTTCATCTTTCCACACCGATTTTCTTCTTTACAATGTTTAAGATATTCATTAATCTCTTCACAACTTGCTTTAAGCTGAATTCCTTGTTCATTTAATCTTTTAATAGCTTCATTAACCATGGCTTCAGCATCAGGACAATATTTCATAAATTCTTTTTGATCCATGTCTTTTGCTTTTTCAAATACTCTGGACATTACCATTTCTATAGGATCCACGTCTTTAGGAAAGTACATCATTGGGTGCATCATTTCTCTTTTCATCATGTAAGGTTGCTGATATTCTTCAAATACTTCTTTTCTGAACTCAGGACGCATTTGATACATTTCAGGTTTATGCTCCATCATTCTTTTACATTCATCTTCATGCTTCATGCAATATTCCATGCATTCTTCTTTAGATTTACAGCCGCCTGGACCTTTAAAGTCTTTAGGAAATTCTTTTTCAAATTCAGGGGATTCTTTAAAACGTTCTTTATGTTTTTCAAAATCATCTTCATCGAATTCTTCAAAGTCCATATCCTCATCGTTATAAGTATGACTGTAACCATAGCCACCATAACCTTCAGAATAACCTTGAGAATATGGGTATTCGTCGGAATAAGCCATAGAACTAAATAATAAAATTAATACAACTAATAATATCCTTAATCTCATGTCTTTTCCCTAT
>CAYIFT010000041.1:0-7141 GCA_964362765.1 Candidatus Woesearchaeota archaeon
TATCTTCCTGTTGTACACGTTTCCATTGCAGATCTCATCAAAATTCTTTAAAAAAGCAATGATAGCAGCTCTAGTTCCATAATGCCTTCTTCCTGCTATTACAATAATCCATCTGTCTTTATTAAAAGGATTCCTCATCTTAATAATTATTCCATTAGTCTCCTCAGGATATGTATTCCCCGAAAATGACTTAATATTCCAACCATGCTCTTTAAAGAACTTTATTGGTAATCTCTCATTTATCTGCTCGGTAACCTTATTAACCACAGGTCCTCCAATTAATATTAAATTATTCTGTAAATCATTTTCCCTGGTCTCTGTATCTAATTTTACCTTAAACTCTGGTGCATAATTCAAAAAAGTTCCCAGAAATAAAGCTAAATCCATTCCATAATATCCATCCCTTGATCTTGCTAATTCAGGTCCATGAGGATCAGGGCTTCCAACTATAATTAAGGCATCTAATTTACCATCTACAATGAAAGGATTCAAAAAATCATAATACTTCTTATTAATTCTATCAATATCTGTTACCTTGCTGCCTTTCTCCAGGTCCTTAAATTTAATCACAAAAGCAGGCTCTACAATAGAATAATAACTAGCTGTAGAACCTTTTATATTCTCTTTTCTTACAACTTTAATCAAACCAGCCTTAAAAAAATTTTTTATATAGTAATATATCTTCTGCTCATGCACCTTTAATTCTTTAGCTAACTCAATAGGATACATTGGTTTTTCAGCAATTGATTTTAATATCTTGTAAGCCAGTTCAGTTCCAAATAGTTTGCTTTCTCTATGGCTGATTTCTTTAGCAGCTAAAGAATACATCTCTCCACTATCTTTCCTTATTACTATCATCGAAAGTCCCCGCCATTAATAAAAATTTCTTACTTCTATTGAAAATTTTTTAGTAATACTTATATATAAAACTTTCTTATAGTATGTTGGGTGATAAAATATGTTGAAATGTGGATGCTGTGATCTGAACCTTAAGTACATAGACGAAGTTCAGCGTGACACAATAATGGAAAAATTTGCAAACATTGCAAATGCAAAAGAGAAAAGGAGTGTGGTAATAGAAGCTAAAAACTACCTTGAATCATTAAATAAAGCTGGCTACGACGTAGAAAGCCTCTTTAACGCCTTGCAGTCATACGTAATGAAGTACAGAATAAGCTTTTAGTCAATCATCTCAATTTCAATGGATACGCCTTCTGGAATAGGTACTCTCATCACAAGCCTCAAAGCTCTCTCGTCCATCCCTAAATCAATTAGTCTCTTATGAATTCTCATCTCAAATCTATCAAAGCTAGCCTTTCCATTCCCGCATGGTGATTTTCTTACAGTATGTTTTAATAATTTGGTTGGTAATGGTATAGGTCCGTGTATCTCGGTCTTTGTTTTTTCAGCTATATCTTTTATAGCTCCGCATATCTGATTTATTCTATCTATATCGATACTAGCTAAACTTATTCTTGCTTTGGGCATAAGAATAGACTATTGATATTTTGTTTATAAAGGTTTCTAGAGCTAAAAATTATTCTTCGTTTATAGTTGCAAATTCTGGTGGGGGATGGCACTTAGTTATACAGCTATTATAAATTGCATCATAAACTTCATTACAAGTATTATAACTATAACCAGCTGCCATACAAAGAATAAACATTTGGTAAGCAAAATTAGCACATGCTAATTGATGTGGACAAGGTTCTTCCGATGGTTCTTGATATACAAATCTTCCAGAATAATAGCCTTTTCCTTTAGACAAAAAGATAACGACTAAAATCAACAATCCAATAATAAATAATTTATTCCCCTCTTTTTTCTTCCCCATAACTAAATAAAGAAATTCAATACTATATAAATTTTACTTCTTAACTAAATCAATGCACATTCCTGCAGCAACAGTAGCTCCTGCATCTCTGATAGCAAACATTGTAATATTATACAAAGATTTATAAATCTCATAAATAACGGATTGATTATGGAAAAGAAAATTAATAAAAGAATTGTAATTAACCCGGACGTAATGGTTGGGAAGCCAATAATAAAAGGTACAAGAATACCTGTTGATACAATAGTTAGACTTATAGCAAATGGTATGGCCCAAGATGAAATACTAGAAGATTATCCAAACTTAAAGAAAGAAGATATAAAAGCTGCTTTGGAGTACGTTGCGGATGTAGTTGAAGGAGAGGATGTTTTTCCTCTTATAGAAAATAAGAAATAAATATAAAGAATGCTCAAATTTCTAGTAGACGAAAGTTCTGGTAAAAAATTATCTAAATTTCTTCTTGAAAGTGGATTTGATGTGAAATATGTAATGGATATTATGGCAGGAGCTTCTGACAAAGACATTTTAGAATTTGCTGAAAGAGAAAAAAGAATTTTAATAACAAATGATAAAGATTTTGGAGAGCTTATATTTAGACTGAGTAAACCATCATCCGGAGTAATTCTCCTTAGATTAAGAAATGATATGCCTAAGAACAGACAAAGGTATGTCTTGAATTTAATTGAGAGTATCCCAAATAAATTAGAATCAAGCTTTATAGTTGTAACTGAAGGTAAAATAAGGATCAGAGAAAAATAAATAATAAACTAATGTTTTTATAAAGCTTTCTTAGAATTTTATTTTAGACTCTTAACAAACCCGATACTACCCCTATATTTTTCCTCAAATCCCATTTTCTTCCAGAAGACATCCTTCCCATGTCCAGAAGGTGTTAATTCTATCTTTGAACACTTTAGTTCTTTACTCAAAGTTTCTATTGTATCATATAAACTTCTCCCATAACCATTACCCCTTTTTTCTGCATCAATACTTATCCACATTATATAGCAAGTACCATTAGTTATTTGTATATCAAAACATGTTGATTCGATGGATTCTCTATTTATTCCTCTTTTGGTTCTATAGCTTATAGATGTACCTCCATCATGAATATATGCAGAAACATTGTGATCATTTTCATAGAAAGGAAATAATCGAAGAGTTATTCTAACCAAATCACAGATTCTAATTTCTTCACTAATCTTACTTATCATTTTACTAACTAATAATCTTATTATTATAAATTAAGAAAAAGTTTACTTCTTAACTAAATCAATGCACATTCCTGCAGCAACAGTAGCTCCTGCATCTCTGATAGCAAATCTTGCCATATGTGGAATATCTTTCTGTTTCTCAATTACTAATGGCTTAGCAGGAATTACTTTAACAATAGCAGCATCTCCATTCTTGACAAAGTCTGGATGCTCCTGTAATGTCTGTCCTGTTGCAGGATCTAATTTCTTGACAATCTCTGCAATCTTACAAGCTACCTGAGCAGTATGAATGTGGAATACAGGTGTATATCCGGCTGTTAATACAGTTGGATGGTTAATTACAACTATTTGAGCAGTAAATTCCTTACAAATTGTAGGAGGATTATTCACATGACCTAAAACATCTCCTCTTGCAATATCTTTTTTCTCAATACCCCTAACATTAAATCCAATATTATCTCCTGGTAAAGCCTCGTTTATATTCTCGTGATGCATCTCAATGCTCTTTACCTCTCCAGTTACTCCCTTTCCTTCTCTAGCAGGTACTACAATAACTTTATCTCCTACTTTCATTCTTCCGGTCTCAACTCTTCCAACAGGAACTGTTCCTATACCTGAAATACTATAAACATCCTGAATTGGTAATCTTAAAGGTAAATTAACTGGTTTTTCAGGTTCCTTAAATAAATCAAATTGTTCTTTAACAGTTGAACCAGTATACCATGACATATTCTGACTCTTGCTAACAACATTGTCTCCATTATAAGCACTGATTGGAATGAATGGGATATCTGCTACTTTGTAACCGGCTGTCTGCAATAGTTTAGTAATATCATCTTTTGCTTGTTTGAATTTATTCTGATCAAACTTCACAGCATCCATTTTATTAACTAAAACTGCTATTTGTCCAACCCCTAGTGTTCTTAACAGCCAAACATGCTCTTTAGTCTGTGCCATTACACCGTCCACTGCACTAACAACCAAGAAAGCAGCATCTGCCTGTGAACTTCCAGTAATCATATTCTTGACAAAATCTTTATGTCCAGGAGCATCTATAATTGTGATTTCATATTTACTTCCAATAAACTTCTTGTATGAAAGATCAATTGTAACTCCCCTCTCTCTTTCTTCCTTTAATCTGTCCATTACAAAAGCAAACTCGAAACCAGCCTTCCCCAATTCCTTAGCAGTTTCCTTTAATTTTCTCATTTCCTGCTCATCAATCATCTTGCTATCATAGAGCAATCTGCCTATAGTTGTACTTTTTCCATGATCAACATGACCAACAAATATGATATTTAAGTGCGGTTTTTCCTTCGCCATTGTATATTAGCCTCTTTAATATAATATTTATAAACCTTTCGCTTTTTGGGGTTTAAAGCCCTCTAATGCATCATTATAGCAATCTTCTTTAACAGTAAAATATATAACTGCAATAAATTCTGCTCTAAATTATGAAAAGGGGTAGGGCTCAGGCTGCATCTGATTATGTTATCATAGGTGCTTTAGTTTTTATAATTGTTATCCCGTTAACTGCATTTCTAATATCAAAGATAAGTGTATTCAAAAAAACCCAAATCACAGATATATCTGAAGCAGTCAAGAATTCTGTCTCAACAGTCTACACATTAACTCCAAAATCATCCACTAAGTTAACCATCGATATTCCTAATAATGTAAATACCTCAATTGAAGCAAACAGAATTATCATCGATCATAAAGGAGATTCTACTGTAATAGAACTTCCTGTAAATTTAGTTGGCACATTCCCACAAAACCCAGGTAGACATACTATTATTTTATACAATAATGAAGATTCTGTAATTGTCTCAGAATGTGGTAATAGTATTATTGAATCGCCTGTTGAGCAATGTGAACAGACAAATAATACAAATTGTAATTCTGGTGCTGCACAGTGTATACTCTCTGGTTCCTATAAATGTCTTTGTCCATGTAATTATGATTTTGAATGTTTCACTCAGATTTGTGATACATCCTTAGGTGTATGTACTTACTGTGATCCTCCTCTAGTAAATTGCCCCACTACTGATAAGTATGTATGCATTAACGGAATATGTGTTAAAGAAGAAGAACCTGTGTAGATACATAATTATTCTGTTTCCTGTTCAGTTAAATCCTCTGCCTTCAAACCTTTTCTCTGTCTTATGCTATTAATTACCTTTTGTTGCAGCTCATTCGGCAATTTCTCAAACTGCTGATCCACTAAGAAATAATTTCCTCTCCCAGAAGTACAGCTTCTTAAATCATTAGCCAATCCAAAAGATTCTGCTACAGGTAATTTTGCTTTAACAGTCATATGCTCCCCTTCTTGTGCTACATCTAATAACTGTCCTCTCTTGTTCTGAACTAATCTTGTGATTTCCCCCATGTAAGCAGAAGGAGCTTCAATCTGAATCACCTGAACAGGCTCATATAACAAAGGATTTGCTGTCATCATTGCACTTTTGATTGCTGCTCTTACCGCTGGCAATACTTGGGCTGGTCCTCTATGAATCGCATCCTCATGCAACTTACAATCAGTTAATCTAACCATTAATTTAGCACAAGGCTCTCTCGCTAATGGACCTTCTTTCATCACCTGTTCAAATGCATCCATAGCTAACTCAATAACTTCACCAATATGAACTATGCCTCTAGTGTCATCAACTAAAATATTTCCATTAAATACTTCCTTTATTTTTTTGCTTTCTTTCGGAGGTATTCCTATAGCCTCAAGTTTTTCAGTAGGAACCTGCTCTTTCTTTTTTATTCTTCCTTCACGTAATTCTCCTGATCTTACCAGCTGATACGCATCTTCATTCAAAGGTTCAACAATAATATAAAATTTATTATGTTTATTCGGTGATTTACCCTCAGCTTCTATCGATTCTTTTGTTACGGTCTCTCTATAAACAACTATAGGTTTCGAAGTCTTAACATCCAATCCTTTCTCTGTCTTAATTCTATTCTCAATAATTTCTAAATGTAGCTCACCCATTCCGTGCATTATATTTTCTCCAGTCTCTTCATTAATCTCTATCTTTACCCCGGGATCTTCTTTGTTTACCTGCTTAAGCACTTCTATTAATCTTGCTAGATCAGAAGCTTTCGCAGCCTCAATACTCTTTGTAACAACAGGCTCAAATATATGTTTGATAGCTTCGAACGGTTCTATTGGCTTAGAAGAAACAGTCTCTCCAACATAACTGTCCTTTAATCCTACTAATCCTAAAATATTTCCTGCAACACCTTCATCAATCTGAATTCTTTGAGCACCTTTGTAAATATTTACTTGCTGCACTCTAACCCATTTCTTAGCCATATTAAGATAAACTTCCTGCCCCTGCTTTACTGTTCCAGAAAATAATCTTCCAGCAGCAACCTCACCAGCATGCTTGTCAATAACAATTTTTGTAACTACAAAAGCTACCATGCCGTTAGGACTACAATTTAACAAAGATTTTCCATCCTCACTTTCAAGATCTCCTCTCCATATTTTCGGAATTCTATATTTCTGGGCTTCTAATGGATTGGGATGATGCTTGATTACAGCATTTAGAATTACAGTATGTAAATGAGCTTTATTTGCTAGTTCATCATATTTATCTCCTAAGTAAGCGTCAATCACATCCTTGAAAGTCATCCCTATTTTCTTCATGTAAGGAAAGCTCATCGCCCATTTATGGAAAGCACTTCCAAAACAAACACTTCCTGTCTGAACATTTACAAGCCATTTCTCTTTGAATTCATCAGGTGCAATAGAAGAAATTAATTTGTTTACATCATTAATTATATTGATGAATCTCTCCTGCATTTTTTCAGGTGTAAGTTTTACTTCCCTGATCAATCTGTCAACTTTATTAATAAATAAAATTGGTTTAACTCTCTCTCTTAAAGCCTGCCTTAATACTGTTTCAGTCTGAGGCATCACTCCTTCAACAGCATCAACCAATAATATTGCTCCATCAATTGCCCTCATTGCTCTTGTTACATCACCGCCAAAATCAACATGTCCTGGTGTATCGATCAGATTGATTAAGAAATCTTGACCATCAGAATTATGAACCATCGATGCATTAGCAGCATCTATTGT
>CAYIFT010000042.1:0-7062 GCA_964362765.1 Candidatus Woesearchaeota archaeon
GACTATTTTATATGTTTATCGTGGATGTTTTCATAAGGATGGATTTCATCTTGGGTGAACCAAAGTTCGATTTCCCTCTTTGCCTCTTTTACATCACTAGAGGCGTGAATAAGGTTTCTGACAGACCTCTGTTTAATATCACCTAACTGATAAGATTCAAGAGCCAGATCACCCCTAATTGTACCAGGCAAGGCTTGTCTAGGCTCTGTATGCCCTACTATCTTTCTGCAAATCTCAATAGCATGTGGGCCTTCAAAGACAATGGCTATAACAGGACCTTCTCTTAGGAATTTAGAATTCATGTTTTGAATCTTTTTAGCAATCTGCATATCAGATTCTTTTAATTCAACACCTTTTTCTATATAGGCTTTTTTTGTTTTTTCAGCTACAGATTTTGCCCATTCTGGAGTTATCTGATAATGGTTTGATGCCAAATTCTCATCAGCCCAGACCATCTTCATTCCTACAATCTTTAAGCCAACGCTTTCAAATCTTTTAACTATTTCGCCAATTAAACATCTATAAACACCATCGTGTTTGATTAAAATTAATGTTCTTTCAATCATATTAATTACTCTTTCTTATAAACCATTGTCCACTTGAATTTTATTGGTTTCCTGTTAAGTTTGATCATGTTTTTTCTGCATTTGCTTGAACAGAAGTAAAGAATCTTTCCATCTACTTTGATATACATCATACCAAAACCTGGTTTCAAATTAGTTCCGCAGAAACTGCACTTTGCCATTCATCTTCTACCTTTTTTGCTTTGGGTTAATGATCTTGCCTCAATCTCAGTTTCCCTCAACATTAGAATATCCCTTTCTCTAGCCGGACCTTTAACATTTCTTCTTAGAATTTTATTCTTATCAGGACCTTCAAGAAGTTTAGCTCTTACCTGAGTGATTCCCCCTCTTGTTCCAGTTCTTCCAACGATTTCTTCAATAACTGCTGGATAAGCTGAGCTAAATAAAGATCCGGATCTTTGCCTTTCTTGCTGGGCAGATTTCCTTGGATGCTGCTTTTGTTGTTCTGCCATTTTTATTTGTTCTTAGCTACGATTTCTTTGATTAAATCCTTTGCTTCACCCTCATTTACTACTGCTATTGAAGACGTAGGGACATTCAAACCTGCTGCTGCACCCAGCTCTTCCTTGCTTGGAACTTTGATTAATGGGATATTTTTTTCCTTGCATAGAGGTTCAAGATGCATTATAACTTCAGGTGGATTAACATCTTCTGCTACAAATACTATCTTTGCTTGTCCTTTTTCGATAACCTTTGTTGATTCGTTAGTTCCTTTCTTGATTTTTCCTGTTTTTTTAGCTAATTCGATAGCTTCATAAACCTTCTTTAATTCCTTGGTTTCGGCCATTTTATAACCCTCCTAAGTTGATTAAAATAACAATATAAGGTTTTTAAGGATATTTAAAAAGGTTTTGATGTTATTTTTGCGATAGTTTAATAAATTTTATTATTAAAGTGAACTATATGCAAACTCAACGATTACAATACGGGACTATCGACGTTAAGGTAGGTGGTTTAAATCCGGAGGATGAGAGAAAGTTAAAGAAAGCAATTGAAGAATTACCTGATGATTTTTTTCAAGGAGAAATCCATAAATCTAATTATGTTGCCAGCATGTTTTTACGTAAAGGTGTTTTAAGATCTGGTGATGTGCAAGATGAGATAGCAATAAGATCAAGTTCTGCTGTTAAAATACCCCATAATGCATTTTCTATAAAAGCAGCTTTGGGGTACGTTCATTTTAATTATAAAGATACAGAATATTTTGTAGAATTTGTTGTTAAGGGTAGATAGAATTAGTTATGAGTATACCAAAATTTTAACTTATTCATCTCTTTTTGGTCTAGTCTTAAAAAACCAAACCTAACAAATTGGATAGCATCATCAGCCTTTAGATTTTTTAACGAAGGTTCTCCTAAACCTTTTTTAATAGAACCGTCCGGCATTAATACTTCTACGTTTACAAGGTCTTTTGAAACAGGAAGCCAGTGAATCAAAGTAGCGTTAAGATTTTTATCAACTCCTTTAGAAATGAATTTATTATCTTTAAAATTGAATAAATGCATTAATCTATAATTTTTTCCCCTTTCTAACTTATCTTGAATGTAGAATTCATTTTTAGTTTTAAACTTTCTGAAACCTCTTTCTTTATAATCAGGATGCAAAGGAATTTCTTCTTCTAGTGAAGGGGCATCTTTAATCTTAATTTTAACTGGGTTTTCGATAAAGAAATATCTATTTGATTCTTTTTCCAGGAATTTTTTATTCTCAGAGTATAAGATATCAATCGGAGCAATAATTTCAGTCTGCGTAATTCCGAAGCTTAAGCAGAAATTTCTAATAGCTTCTGGTCTAAAACCCCTTCTTTTAAATGATTGAAGAGAAGCTGTTCTTGGATCATCCCATCCAGTAAATTTTCCTGTTTCAACTTCTTTCTTTGATTTTGACTTGCTTAATTTAATTCCTTCAATCTGAATTAAACCTGTATGAATAATTTCTGAATGAGGCCAACCAAAAATATTCCAAATATGTTTTTCCATTTCAGATTCCATCATAAGGTCTTTTCCTCTTAAGACATGGGTAATTCCAAGTAAATGATCGTCAATAGCCCAAGAGAATTCAAGTAAAGGCCATACAGTGTATTTTTTACCCACCTTAGGGTGTTCTCGGTGAGCAATTCTGAAAATAACTCTATCTCTGAAAGCAGGATTTTTGTGCTGCATGGATGTTTTAATTCTTAAAATATATGAGCCTTCTTTAGCTTTGAACATCTTTTTCCATAAATCTAAATTACTTTCAATAGAATTACTTCTGCATTTACATTCAATTCCTTTAGCTCTTAATTCTCGTAATTTCTCGTGAGGGCAGGAACAAACATATGCTTTATCTTTCTTGATTAGTTCTTCTGCATACTTATAGTAAATTTCCAGTCTATCGGACTTGTAAATAATTGGTTTTGAGAAATTTACTTTTAACCATTCTAAGGATTCTGGTATCAATTTGTATGCATCTTTTGAGATGGTCTTTTCCTCTGATCCGATAGTGTCATCGATGACAAGAAGTAATTTACCCCCGTACTTTTTTACGTATTCGTCATTTAAAATAGCTGGACGAGCATTTCCTATATGCAAAGGACCTGAGGGGAAAGGAGCAAACCTCATTACTACCTTACCTTTAACATTAGGCAAATCAGGAAGACCTTCTCTTTCTTTTACAATCTTTTTTTCCATTAATCCAGGGGCTAGCTCTTTTAATTTATTTTCGATTTCGGATGGAGATAATTTATTAACATCCTGGATTACAGAGTCCACTTCTTTTATGATGTCTTTTGCTTTAGACTTTAATTCAGGTTTTTCAGCAAACAATTTAGAAATAACAGCGTTTCTTTCAGCTCTACCATGCCTGAATGCATTTTGTAAGGCATATTTAAGAATAACCTCTTTCATAAATCAGGGGAGAATTTGGTTATTTATATAGATTATTATTTGCCGAAACGTCTGTCCCTATTCTTATATTCTTCAATACAGCTAATAAAGTGTTCTTTGCTGAATTCCGGCCATAAAACATTGGGTAAAAATATTATTTCGGAATAATTACTTTGCCATAATAGAAATCCACTTAATCTAGACTCGCCTGTTCTGATAACAAGGTCTGGTTCGTCTTTCATATATAAGTTATTTGAAAATGTTTCTTCGTTAATCTGATCTATATCTAGTTTACCTTCTTTTATCTGCTGAGCAATTTTTCTTGTAGCATCAATAACCTCTTGCCTACCGCCGTAAGCCATTGCGAAATTTATGATATAATCATTATAATTCTTTGTCATATTCATTAGGTATTGCATCTTTTCTTGAATATCTTGCGGGAACATATAGAGTCTGCCTATAAAATTCAATTTTAATCTATCGTTGTGGACTCTTTGATCGATTTTTAATTTTTCAAATTCTTTTTTAAATAAGTTCATCAAATAAGCAAATTCTTTTTTTGGACGATCAAAGTTTTCACAGGAAAAACAATACAATGTTATTTCCCTTACACCAAGCTCTTTGCACCAATCGAATAAAGCGTGTACCTTTTTTGCACCCCATTCGTGTCCCTTATACGGCTTTAGCATTAATCTTTTGGCTAATCTTCTATTTCCATCTAAAATAAGCCCTATGTGCTTTGGGACTTCATTTAAGGTAGGTTTCATGTATATTCACTGAAGGTTAATTCCATAAAAATTATTTAAATACCTTTCTATCTTTCTATGCAGGGGCAAGGAGTATTATGGTTAATACGAATATGAGATAAAAAAATAAGAACAATACGCCCTCTAATACCCTAGAAAACCATGTTGTTTTTATAAAATTATACAACAATAACGAGACCGTTATCATTATAGGCAGCATAATGAATACATCAAAGCTACTTAAAATTATCGGGCTTATTACTGCTGCTGAACCAAATATTAAAAGCGTATTAGATATATTTGATCCTATGATATTACCCATTAGGATGCTTACTTTATGCTGTCTTGCAGATGAAAGTGTCACAAATAATTCAGGAAGTGACGTGCCTACAGCAATCATGGTTAGTGCAATAGTTTCCTCACTGATACCAAAAATTGATGCAATTAAAGATGCAGATTTAACTAAGTATTCTGCACCTAAGTAAAGAAAAGCAAATGAAAAAAGTATTGTTAATATGTTTTTGAAGAATGATATTTTATGACGTACGATATTTTCTTCTAGGTGAACATATTCTGACTTTCTTGATCTTTTAATTAATAAACTAATATAAGCAATAAATAATAATAAGAAAAATAACCCTTCAGTCCATTTGATTTTTTGATCCAGAGATAAAATAAAGAGCGTTATTGAGATAAATACAAGAAATATTGAATCGAGAGAAAACTTTTTCTTTTTTAGTTCTATTGGAACCATTATTGAGGCAATACCCAGAATCAACCCAATATTAGCAATATTTGATCCAATAATTGTACCTGTAATTATTTCAGAATTTTGTTTAATCGCTGCTACAATGCTTGTTGCTAATTCAGGGATAGATGTTCCTACTGAGACTACTGTAAGACCTATGATGAATTCAGGAACTCTTAGAACTTTTGCTAAACTGGATGATGATTTTACTAAGGTATTTGCTGAGATAATAAGAAGCGTAAGCGATACGATAAAAATAACAATATCTATAAATACCATTTTTTAAATGGTTGCCTGTATCTTTATAAAAATGTAGTTATATGCTAAAATTTAGAAAACTTTATATACTAAGCCGTGCTAACTTCCGTATACTATAGGATAGTGATAATAAAATGGCTTTTGATACTATTTCCTTAATTCAGGGATATTTAACAGCGCTGGTCTTAGTTATTTCTGCTTTTCTTTGGTATAAAGTTAAGGGAGAGAGCGATGCTACAAAGATAAAAATAAACCGCGTTTATAACGTTACTCTGCTTTTGGCACTGCCTTTTATTGTAAAGATTATCCGTTTTATCCCTGAAAACATAAGCTCATTTTTACAGCATTTAATTTTGTTATTGATCTCCTTTGTATTAGCTGTTTTCTCTATTCAAACTTACAGAAACAATATTGCTGACAGAAGAAAAGACCTGAAAGAATTAATTGAATCTGCCAAAGGCCATCCGATAAGACTGGAGTTTGCAAGAGAGACTGTGGCCCCAGAACTAAAGAAATTAATCCAGAGCAGGGCTGAACTAGAAAAAGAGAAGAAATTTTTAGAATATAAGCAGAAGAAACTTGCTGATTTAGATAAAAAATTAAAAACCAGAGAACAGAAAATCGAAGAGGAAAAAAAGCAACATTCAAAAACAATTGCTGAATCCAAAACATTAGAGAATGAAATTAAGAAGAGAGAATCTGAAATCCAATCTAAAGATAACAGTGTGAGCAGAAAGCTAGATGAAATAAAGAGAGAAAAACAAAGATTGGAAGAAGCAAGGAAAAAACAGACTGAGAAAGAGGCTGAGGTGGAACAAGAGATCAAACAATTCAGAGAAGCTGAGATTAAGAGAGTGAAAGATGATGTTGCTAATTACAGAAATAAAACTGTTGAAAAACTAAAAGAAAGGGAAAAGGAATTGGATGAATGGGAGATAGAGATTGAGCAGTACGAGAAAAGACTTAAGGATAGAGAAGAAACATATAAAGATCTTGATAACAGATCAAGAGAAATTCTAAGAGACTTCGAGAAATTAAAGAGGCAAGAGATTAAGACAAAGGCGGACACTATTGAATTTGAGAACAAGAAATCTGAGCTGAAAAAGCAGGCTAGTAGTTTCGAGAATGAGAGGGCTCAATTTGAATCTGAAAAAAATAGAATATTAAGTTTGGATGAAAGAGCAAATAAGGCCCTAGAATCTGTTAAAAGAGAAAGGGAAAGGTTAAAAGAGAAAGAAGAAAGGCTTTTATTATTGGAAGATGAACTAGAGAAGAAGAATAGAGAGATACAAAGAAATTTGGGGGAATTAAACAAAGAAAGGGCAGAATTAGGAAAACAAGAGGCAAGAGTTACAAAAGACATGGGTGAGGTTGCATTAGATAAAACAGAATTAGAGGAAATGAAGGCTACAAGAAAGAAGAAAAATAAACCTATTAATTTTATTCATAAGATAAAGGATGTCATTGGGAGGGTGAAATAATGGCTTTAAGTCAGACAATATTCTCAATTGATATAATATCTGTAATATTACTTCTAGCTACATTGGTATTTTTAGTGAAGAACAGGGAATTTGAAAGATCTGAAGTGGAAAACAGCATGAATGCATTGATATTTGGAATATTCTTCATATTTTTAGTTATGATAGTAAACAGTCTAGTTTATCTGCAGAAAGGTTATCCAAATGTACTTGGAGGCATAAGTAATATCGAGAAATACTTAGGATATTTAGTTACAATATCTAATATCGCATTAATTCCATTATTTGCAGTATGTTTCTTAGTAGGGATATTTTTAGCAAGAGATTATCTAAAAGAATTTCCTAAGTTAGAGAAGAAAGAGGATAAGGTAGAAAAATTATGAA
>CAYIFT010000043.1:0-6907 GCA_964362765.1 Candidatus Woesearchaeota archaeon
ATATTATGTTTAATTACTAAGTAGGTATTTTAGTTAAAGTTATAAACTTTTACGATTATTAAAAAATCATTATTAAGGAACGCTAGTATGGAAAAACAAGAATTATATCTTTAAAAAATTTATAAACTCATTGATATTAACTTTTAAAATGATAGATAAAACAGTTTCGAGTTTAGAGGAACTATCAAAAAAATTGACTTACTATAAAGATTTAAAGGAACGTTTTGAACATAGACTAATGGAAAGAGTCATAAGCTTTATTGATTCTTTGCCTTTAGATAAAATTTTAGAAACTTTAAGAAATCTACATCCTGAAAAATGGTCTGGACATATTGACCAAAATTCTTCTTACGATACTAATATCTTTGAACCAACCCATATAGAATTAGGGCCACCTAATGTTTGGAACAAGTTTCATTATTTAAAAATTTCTGTAGATTATAGTATAAGTAGTGGGGAATATGGTGATGAATGTTTAGTGTATGAAAAAAAATTTGAAAATGAATTAATAAGATCTCTCTACGAAGATATTCATACAAAAGTTCAGGAACATTTTAAAAGAAAAGGTATAACTGAAGGTCATCACGATGGTGGATGGCGTAGAGAAAATGGAAGTTATATCTAGATTAGATAAATTTATAAAGTCCGTAGAAGGCCTAAATTTATCCCGTAAGCACTACATAAATTCTTATGTAGGAGGGTTATTAAATGAATAAAGAAGATATACTAAATACAATTAAATCAGTAAGAGATAATTCTCCTAAAAGAAAGTTTACTCAGGGTTTTGATTTAATCATTAATCTTAAAGATATAGACATCAAAAGAGAAGACCAAAAGGTTAATACATTCTTGATACTCCCCTGTTCTCTAGGCAAAAAAGTAAAAACAACAGCTTTAGTAGGTCAAGAATTGATTGCAAAAGCAAAGGTATGTGATAAAACAGTTGTTTTAGACGACTTCAAAAAACAAGATAAAAAGGCAATCAAAAAATTAGCAGAGGAAACTGATTATTTCATTGCTCAGGCAAATATAATGCCCCAAGTAGCAGCAACTTTCGGTAAAATTCTTGGTCCTAGAGGAAAGATGCCAAATCCAAAAGCAGGCTGTGTTGTCCCCCCAATTATTCCTGATCTTAAACCCACAGTAGAAAAATTACAAAAAACAATAAAATTAGAAACTAAAAATGAGCCTACATTAAAAGTAAGAATAGGTTCTGAATCTTCAAAAGATGAAGAAATCGCTGAAAATATCCTATCAGTTTACAATAATATATTAACAGCATTGCCTCAGGAGAAGAACAATATAAAGAACATGGTATTAAAATTAACAATGGGTAAACCTTTCATAATTCAATCTAAAGAAAAGGAAAAAAAGCAAGCTAAAAAATGAACCAGCAATATAAACCGCACATTCATGAATATAAGAGGAAAGAAGTGGTAGATGTAACCAGATTATTCAATGAATATCCTGTAGTTGGAATTCTAAATTTAGAAGGCCTGCCATCTGCTAATTATCAAAAAATAAAGAAACAATTAAGAGGCAAAGTAGTATTTAAGTTCACAAAAAAATCTTTTATGTTAAAGGCCTTAGAACAAATAAAGAAGCAAAATATTGATCACCTAAAAGATAAATTACAAGGGGTTCCAGCATTACTATTTACAAAAGAAGATCCATTTGAATTATATAAAATTCTAGAAAAATCAAAAGCAAATTCTCCTGCAAAAGCAGGTCAGTTGGCACCTGAAGATCTGAGTGTACCAGCAGGTCCAACTTCATTCACTCCAGGGCCAATGATAGGAGAATTCGGTCAGCTTGGTATCAAGACTGAAGTAAAAGAGGGTAAGATTCACATCAAAGAAGACAAAGTTCTTGTCAAAGCTGGACAAGCAATTTCTCCAAAAGTAGCAGATATGCTCGTTAAGTTGGGAGTCGAACCAATGAAGATCGGCCTCAATTTATTATTAACTTATCAGGATGGAGAAATATTAACTAAAGATGTCCTATACGTTAATGAAGAAGAATTCATGAATAATATTAGATTAGCATACCAGCAGGCATTGAGCTTATCATTGAATATCTCTTATCCAACGCCAGAAAATATTAAATTGTTATTGATGAAAGCTCAGATTGAATCAGAAGCACTGTCAAAAAAAGTAAATATTGATTCATCTTTAAATGTTAAGGAAGAGCCTAAACCATCAGAACCAAAACCTGAACAAATATCAGTTTCTGCTCCTGAACCCAAACAAGAAATCAAAAAAGAAGATCCATCACAACAGCAAGTGCAACAATTACCTAAGCAGCAACCAAAGACACAAGCAAAAATAGAAACTTCAAAAGAAACAAAAATCGAAGTAAAATCTCAGATTAAAGAAAACGACATGAAAATGGCTCAGGAGAAATGGCAGGAAATAATGACAAAGACAGTAAATATGGAGAAAAAAGATGAAAAATCTAAGGAAGAGAAAGCTTTTAAAACTGAGGAAAAGGACATTAATAAAATAATAAATCAGCTAAAAGATAAGAAATCAGCAGGTAAAATTTAATATTTTTAGGAGGTAAAAAATGGAACTAATGTACGCAAGTCTCTTGCTCCATAAGCTTGGACATAAAGTGGATGAAGCATCGGTAAAGAAGGTAATCCAAGCAGCTGGTGGCTCAGTAGATGATAACAAAGTAAAAGCTTTGGTAGCAGCATTGAAAGATGTTGATATAGATCAAGCTATTAAAGAAGCAGCTATTCCAATAGCACAACCAGCACAAGCAGGTGGACAAGCAGCTAAATCAGAAGAGAAGAAGAAAGAAGAAGAGAAGAAAAGTGCTGACGAAGCATCTAGTGGTTTGAGTGCGCTCTTCGGGTAGATAAATTTTATTCTTTATTTTTTAATTAGAATTAATTCGTTTATTTATCGTGAGTCCTTAATTTCCCATCTTTCTTATAAAAAATATACTGCATCTTAGGTGTTATTATATTATTCCAGTCTGGTTTCTGATTCAATTTTGTAAAAGGCAGTATATTCTTATGCTTCTCTAAAAATCTGTTCTTATACTTCTCCCATACTTCATCAAATTTACCATGAGAAAAATGCTTAACTAAAATATCTGTAGTTACAATAACTCTATATTTTTGAGCTACTCTTATAGTAAAGTCTAGATCATAAAAATGAAAAAAATCGAAAGTTTTCTCATCAAAAGGAATTTCTTTAATAATATATTTCTTACTAGCTATAAATAATCCGTCTAATACAACTACATCAAAATTTCCTTTTTCTATAGAATAAAGAGCAACAAAGTCCATGTTTACCTTATCAGATTCATGAATTACCCTTCCTTTAGTAAAAGGTTCTCCTGCAGAATACCATCTTCCATCTTCAGCCATATAAGTAGAACCAGCAACTCCCACAACACCAACATCTTTATCAGAAAGAATTCTAATTAACTTTTCACCCCAATTCTTAGTTTTAAAAATTACATCCTCGTGAATAAAAACAACATATTCATACTTCGCCTTCTTAGCCCCATCATTGTAAACTTTAGTTAGAGGAATTTTACCATCAGAATTATTAGTCGCAATTATCTCATAAGGCACACCTACTGTATTCTTAATGCTTTCTTCGCACCTCTTTAAATCAGATTCATTCTTAGATGATATTATGATCGATATCATTATAAAAGAGTTAATTCATAACACTTAATAAATTTTCTCAATACCAAAACAATTAAAAATAGACCGAAATACCCTTACTAAATGGACCAGAGTATCCATCTTAAAATCTTAGAATATAAAAAAGAGATATCAGATCTTAGAAACAAGATTAGGGATCTATCTAAAAAGAAAAACGAATTGTACAATAAAAAAGAAGAATTATTCAATATTATTTCATCTAATATAACAGAATTAAAAGAATTAAGAAAGGGTATAGAAAATTATAAATCAATAAAAGAAGAGCTAAAAAATAAGCGCGATTCTAGTAATAAAAAATTCAAGGAATTGATTTCAGAAATAAAGAGCATTAGTCAGGAAAAGAGAGAATTATTCAAAAAAAGCAATATCAAAGATGATCCAAAAAGATTGAAAGGGTATATAGAGAAGCTGGAAACAAGAATTGAAACAGAAGCATTGCAATTTGAAACAGAAAAAAAGCTAATGACAAAAATAAAAGAATTAAAAAGAAAATACGAATCAATATCGAAGATATCCAACCTCAATGATTCTTTATTCAGGATATCAGAAGACGTAAGTCTGACAAAAAAAATTGCAGATGAATTTCATCAGCAGCTTCTGGAAAAAGTTAATAAAAATAAAGATAATTATGATAAGTTTATAGAATTATCAAAGAGAACAAATGAAACCAGAAAGGAAAAAAATAAGATAACAGATGAATATAAGAAAACAAAGGATGAAATAAGGCAATTATATAATCAAATCCAAGAAAAAATGATCGAATTGAATAAGTTATATGCAATAATCGGAGAAGAGAAAAAGATTAAGGAAGAGCAAAGAAGAAGGGAGGTAGAAGAGATTCTGCTGGAAAAAACAAGATCTGTAGAAGAAAAACTCAAAAATAGGAAAAAATTAACAACCCAAGATTTAATTATTCTACAAGCAAAAAAAGATAGTGATTTAGATGAGTCTGACCAATAAATTAATCGAATGGACGCATGCAACATTCCAACCTTTAGGTGCTTGGGGGTTATTCATTCTCGCATTCATCGAATCTTCTTTTTTTCCAATACCACCAGATTTATTATTGATTACTTTATCTTTATTTGAACCTGAAAAAGCATTTTTCTTTGCTTTAATTTGTACAATAGGCTCTGTTCTAGGAGGAATGTTTGGTTATTTGATTGGATACATTGGAGAAATTGCAATATTGAGAAAATTATTTAGTGAAGAAAAGATCAAGAAGGTTCATAACTTATTTAATAAATATGAAGTATGGGCAATCGCGATCGCAGGTTTCACACCGATCCCTTACAAAATCTTTACTATTTCAGCAGGCGTATTCTATATTAATTTCTGGAAATTTGTAATAACATCATTCTGGAGCAGAGGTGCCAGATTCTTCCTGGAGGCAACTTTGCTTTATTTCTTCGGAAAATTCATCTTAAATTTCTTAAACAATTATTTTGATTGGATTAGTTTAATCGGAGTAGCTTTGTTGATTGTAATCTATATTATTTATAAAAAGATAAAAAATAAAAAAGTTAAAGCTTAGAAACATTCTTATCATAATTATCAAAATATTTTCTCTCACTATTTCTTAAAAAGGCTCGTATTAACATTAGTACAATTTCAGTAGGAATCTTATTATTTAAACTATTGACTTGCCAATCGATTGCTCCATCAGGATACCCTAATAGTCTGATACTAAAAATGAATCTTCCTACTTCATTTGGATTTTTCGACATCTTTATCCCACCCAAGCGCCTCAATCGCCCAGTCAACATCACCCTCTACGTAACGTATTCTAACTTTTTTTAAATCTACCTTACCAATTATGTTTCTCCATTCTTTAGATAAAGATCCGGTTTTTATAGACTTTTTCATAAATCTTATTTACATAGGCTTCTTAATAAACTTATCTGCTTTATAAATAAAAGATTTTCGACTTATTAAAAAGAACTAATAGTATAACCGAAGATATTCGGTTTTATTTATAAACTGATCAAATAATTTACACTTCTAGTAAAACTTAAATAAGGTCAATACTTAATTTTAAGTATGTTTCGTAAGTATGGTATGTTAGGGATATTGATGATTTTATTCGTAGAAATAAACTATTTCCTTAAGATAGAACCATTTGCAACATGGTATTTCCCAATAGTCTGGTTTGGTTATATTTTTATTGTAGATGCTATTATATACAAGATAAAACATGATTCTTTACTATCTAATAGAAGATGGGACTTTATAGGATTATTAATAATATCAGCCTTATTCTGGTGGATCTTTGAATTTCTTAATCTATCAGCAAAAAGCTGGGCTTATCAGAATATCAATATTTCAACCACATTGATGAATCTTTATGGTACACTGGCATTCTCAACTGTATTGCCAGCTTTCTTCGAAACTGTAGAATTAATAAGGTCAATTCATTTATTTGATAAGTTTAAATTACATAAAAAACATAAGATAACAAAAACATTTCTTCACGTAATGATGGCTATCGGATTTATTTCTTTTGCTTTGGTTGTCCTATTGCCAAAATATTTCTATCCATTGGTCTGGGTTACCTTCTTCTTTTTATTAGACCCAATCAATTATATGCACAAACAACCATCGATAATACAGCACTTGAAAGATAGAGATCTTAGAATTCCATTATCTTTGTTGTTAGCAGGAATAATTCTTGGATTTTTCTGGGAGTTCTGGAATTATTTGGCTATTCCAAAATGGACCTATGATATTCCTTTCATAGGGTTTTTTAAAATATTTGAGATGCCTTTGCTAGGTTATTTAGGATATTTTCCATTCGCATTTGAACTATATGCAATGTTCTTCTTTGTAAGATCATTAATAATTCATAAGGAAAGGTTGCTTGTTTAATAATTATTTTCGATAAATAAACACAATATCTTCATCAGTGCCTTTAGCTTTTCTAGCTATATCAAATAACTCTTTCTTAATAGTAAGATTTGCTTTTGGATTATCAGCTCCAGGATTATGAACGATTACATTTTCTTCATCATATCCTATTATTGGAACAAAATGTCCTACATAACTATCTTTATTAACAATTTTACTCCAATCTAAACAAACTATAGCTAAGCAATTCTCGTTTATTTTAGAAAGAATTTCTTGAATTGTAAGACTTCTTTCTTCTAATATAAACCCAAATTTCCTGCATTCTTCTAATAATTTATTAATCTTAATTTCAGCACTTTTCAGTCCATCTGTATTCTT
>CAYIFT010000044.1:0-6882 GCA_964362765.1 Candidatus Woesearchaeota archaeon
TTTCCATCCACAATAATTTGATAAGGCACTTTTCCGTTCTGTTTATATGCTTCTGTGAAAACGTGCTGTGCGTCTTTGCTATTTCTTGAACGCCCTGAACATTCAGAAGCTAAAAGAAACTTTGTCTTGTTATCCATCACGTTCCAAACATAATGATAGTTTGTGTTCTCTTTGTTCTTACCTTCTTTTGTGAGTATAAGTGTCTCATCGGCGTTCCATACTCCTTTAATTTGTGGTTGGATGGTTTTGCTATACTTTTCCATAATACTTCCGAACTTCAAAACCCAATCTCTAATAGTAACATGAGAGATTTTTAAATTGTAAAATTGTTGAAACTGATAAGAAATATCTCTGTAAGATAAGCCCCTATAATAGCAATCCATCGCAAGACAGACAAGTTTAGCGTTTCCTTTAATATTCTTAATGGGGGTAAGAACAAACCTCTTTTTACAGTCTCTACACTTAAACCTCTGTTTCATACCTGTTGCCGTTTGCCTCGTGCCGAACTTCATAATACTCTTCGAGGTACATTCAGGACAAAAATCCTCAAGAGGTTTTTCTATCATTAGCTCTATTGCAGGTCTTACTTTCTCCTCTATTTCGTAACTCACCTTTACTTTTTCAAAGAGAAGAATGGCTTTGATATGTTTACAGTAGAGGTTCTTACCTTGACACCTTCTCTTAAAGTCTTCACATTCGCAAGAATAAGCGTCTATGTGTGTTACCTTATACTTCTTATCAGAATTTTGCGAAGACACAAGATAGGTAAACTCGTCTATCGTTTCAGGGTTGCCTTTCTCTAAAATTGCCTTTGCTCTCTGTTCTCTCCATGAGGAGAAGTTATTGAGGTATTGTGCTGTTTCTTGCATATACCAATTAGGTATATAGTGTATTTAAAGATTGTGGTAGTAGACTATACCTATTAAGAATACTCTCTTTATACATATCTTAGTCATATATACTATAATAAGTATATATTTATATACTTCAAAAACATATAAAAACATGGAAAACCGCAGTAATGGTATGAAAAAGAGTGGTGATGGGGTGGCTGGTGCTAACGTTCTTATTCTTGGTCATAAGTGTTTTAGATGTGGTCACAAGTGGGTTCCACGAGAAGAAAGATACGAACCTGAAATTTGTCCCTCTTGTAAATCTCCCTATTGGAAAAGTCCTAAAAAAATATTTAAGAAGGGAGAAAAGAAAAATGGAAAATAAATTGGGCGTTTATAAGTTAAATAATATTTATTGTATTGATTGTGTTGATGGAATGAAAAAAATACCTGATAATTCTATAGATTTAGTTGTCACATCTCCACCATACGACCAAATTAGAGATTATGAAGGTAAGCCCTCTTTTGATCTACACGCAACTGGAACAGAAATATTAAGAATTTTAAAAAATGGTGGAATAGCAGTTATGGTTATTCAAGACCAGACCAAGAATTTTGGTAAATCTCTCACATCGTTTAAAACTGCTATTGATTGGTGCGACAATATCGGCTTTAAATTATTTGAGACTTTAATCTATAGAAAAAATGGTGTTGAAGGAGCATGGTGGAGCAAGAGATTTAGAGTAGACCATGAATATATGCATATTTTCCTCAAAGGCGATAAACCACAATACTTTGATAAGGAACCGATAAAAATACCTTCTAAACATGGTGGTAAGATTATGACCGGAAGTGGCAATAGAAGAACAGATGGCACTACTACCTCAACTATAACAAGACCTATAAATATGATGAAATGTCCTGGCACAGTTTGGGAATATATGATGGCTGGTGATAAAAATCCACTAAAAAGACAACATCCTGCAGTTTTCCCAGATAAGATACCTCTTGATTTTATTAAAGTATTCTGTCCGCCTAATGGAGTTGTTTTAGACCCATTTGCTGGCTGTGGCTCTACTGCTGTTGCTGCTAAAAAAACGGGAAGAAACTTTATCGGTTTTGATATTATTGAAAAGTATTGCAAGATTGCGGAAGCAAGAGTAAGAGAAACAGATTCTATTCTAAAAATTTAAAGTAATTTATCTGGCTCTTCCAAAGTATATTCTATATTTGTACCGCTTGTCATAGCCCAAGATAATGGCTTCTTTGCCATAAATAATCTGAAATTTGCATTTGTTATATTTTGTTTATCACCAGTAAAATCTCCTTTTTTGAATTGATAAAATTTCATATTGTCCCAACAATCCCAGTCATTAGAGTTAAAACTCCATCTTGTTAAATCAGATAAAATTTTCATGAATGAGATTATTCTTTCTCTTGGTTCCCTATGAATACTACAATTTCCTTCTTTTATTCCTTCTATGTTTGCAGATGTTCCGTCTTTATTTGAGATTCTTAGTCTATCTCCTCTTTCTTTACTTACACTCACCTCATCTCTTTTTCTGAAAAATTCATTCATCTCATTCATTAAGGTAAATACTGTATATTTATCATTCTCAAATATCGACTTTAATGGATGCCAATCTTCGTTTATTCTTAAATAACTCAACCAATTTAGAACATTCTCAGGATATTTAAATAAAACATTAAAAACCCCATCTGTAAAGAATAAGGGAGGTATTGCCGACTCAGGTAGTTTAATATTCTTAACTCTTTTTGATACAATACCAACTAATAAATGAATTGTTGCTAATGGATATTTTAACCTAAAATTATTCTTACCATCGTACTTCCTCATATTGTTTGGTTGTATACAATTATTAAAATTATCCCAATTTTCAGGCAAATGTTTTTTATTAAGCAAAACCATATGATGCCCTATACTTCTTATTTCTTTTCGGAATATTTCCATATCCAAAAAGATGGGGTTCTTGTCTTTGTATTTCTTGTTTATTACTGCAACTTTTCCATCATAAAAGCCAACTACTTTCCAGCCAAGATATTTAGACATAAATAAACCGCATAATAAACCATCACTATCGGGGCTTAAAATACAATAATGATTTTTCTCAACTATCCATTCATGCTTTTTAATTATGGCTTCGTAATCTATCTTGTCAGTTTTTCCACTTAATAGCTCTTGTATCTTTGAAGCCATAATAAAATTAGAAATGCGTTCTATCCTCTTTTGTCATTAATTTTATAGTGAAGCACCCTATAAAAACTTTTATCTTCCAGATTTCTTAATCTTCCAATTCTCACCTATTTGTTCAACTTTCTTATTTCTTACCAATTTTCTCAGCCGATTATTAACGTAACTATGTAAGGTATGTGTTGGAAATTTCTCTTTAGCCCTTATTCTTATTTGTGTAGTTGTAGCTTCGCCACCAAATTCTTTCAGTATGTCTAATACATCATCTTGGCTCATTATCTGTATAAAGAAAACTCATATAAAAATCTATCCGTCACCCGAACCTTAACAGCTAAATCACCACCCTAATTCCTAACACTCCCCAGAAAGCTAAGCCTTATAAACTCTTTTTTTCTTATTTCCCCATGAAAATAGCACCATACGTAGAAAAACTTAACTCATCTTCTCAATATCACGAATTCATTAAACAACATAATGATGCCTTTATAGTTGCTGGTTTTTTTATTCTTGATTTTGAGTCAGGGCAAAATGTCCATCAAATTGATTATTATGTTCCTTCTAAAAAGAAAATAGCAGCATTTACTCTTGACAAACATGTAACAATGCAGCTTCTTGATCTTTTGAATAAAAAAGCTCCTGAAAAGCTCGATATAAAGACAAATGTAGATTTAGAAGCAATTCATGGAATAATTGAAGATGAAATGAAGAACAGAAATATTACTGAAGAAATAAAGAAAATAATTGCAGTATTGCAAAATGTCGACGGGAAAAAAATATGGAGTATAAACTGCATACTTTCAGGAATGGGGTTATTAAGCGCACATCTTGAGGATGATTCAAAAACTATTCTTAAGATGGAAAAGAAGTCTCTCTTTGATTACATGAAAAAAATGCAAATGCCTATGCAGGCAGCAGGTCCTGAAAAGCAGCTATCAAAGAATGAAGCTGAAGAAAGAATAAAAAAACTTGATGAACTTGAAAAAGAAATTGAAAAAGAGAAAGAAAAGCTTAAAAAAACAGAAAATATTCAGAAAAATAAAAGCAAAAAAGAAAAAAAATCTTAATTAAGCTTTCTCCACAGTAGCTTAGTATACCCTTCTTCTATTACGTCTTCCTTTCTTATACCAAGAAGCTCGGCAATCTTTAAAACTTCATCTCTGGCTTTATTTATCTCTCTAGGCCGGCACAAATATTCAACTTCTATAAACCATCCAAGATTTTTTACTTTATTTATCTCAATATGAAAGTTTTTCTTTATTTTATACAAATAAGTTTCCTTCTCTTTCTTAAGCCAAAGCTTAAATCCAAAATCTTTTATTAATGCTTTAAATCCAGAAATGTCTTGTATTTCAAGCTCCACTTCTTTTTTAGCATGCACTCCCTCAATATAAGATAATCTTCTCTTAAAATTAACTTCATACATGTCTTCCTTCTTTCTTATTCTAATGCTCTTCTCAGGATATTTCGAAAGATTTTCAAGAGTATAATATTCATCTATTTTTCTCTCATGTCCAATATATTTTCCTATTTTAGCAGCCTTCTTCTTAATTTCAGAAAGGTTTTCAACAACCGCCTTTGCTTCCACTTCTATCATGTATCAATCAGAAAAAAGGTTTATTTAATACTTCCTAAAATAAAATATTTTATTTACTAAGGACCGGTACAGAACACTTTAGCAGTTGAAGCAGGACATTTAACATCTTTTCCATTACTGCTTCTTATTGTAGCAGCCACACTAACTTGGGCAGGAACAGCAGTACCAAAGACAGAAGCATAGTAAGTACCAGTACTACGGTCAAAAGTATATGATTTGGTCTCTAAAGCTACAGGCGCAGGAATAGGAATATCTACTTGACCTACTTTAGGAAAAACTTTATTTATTTTAGTTGAATCTTCAAATATTATATCAATTGATGGAATAACAATAAAGGCTCCCTCATTTCCTCTTGAAACCAAAACTTTAGTAGATACAGGAATAATAGGAGTAACACCAGAAGGACTTGCAGCAATATTAATACAACTAACAGGAGTCAAAACAACATCCTGGCATCCTAAAGTAGTCTCAATCTTTGAACCAGTAGATCTAATCTGCTTTAATAAAATTGAGCCGAGTATTCCAACAGCAGCTAAAACTAATAGAATTATTAAAACAGTAGATACAACATCACTCAATCCCTTTTTATTCACCATGTTTCTCACTTTACTATTTAAACATAATATATTTATAAATCTTTCATTTATCTAATTCTTCAGCTTTTCTTCCCGCATCTTTTATAAATATTTTTGCTTTTACTTATTTCATATGTCATGTATCAATCAGAAAAAATGTTTATCTAAATTCTAATGCAGTATATGTCTTACTCACACAACCATAATTAGCTCCACCATCAATAATTTTTAATGTTTTAATTCCGTTATCAGTTCCCATTAATTCAGCAATCTCCACTATCGCACTTTCTGCACCAGTAATTGTCGCAGACCCTATATTACTATTAGGAATAGCGGCTCTTTGACCTAATTGATATCCTGTTCCAGGAGGACTTACTGATCCAACAATCAGAGTACTCCCTTCATCAATTATTCTACAACTATCAGTACTATCAACAGATGTTTGCTCAAGGTTTCCAGATGCAATTATTATCCTTGCACCTGTTCCTGTTGTAGGTCCTACAGGAATAGTACAAGTTACTTTAGTAGTTGAAGCAGGACATTTATTGTCTTTGCCGTCCGAGCCTCTTATTGTTGCAGATACAGAAATTTTAGCAGGAGTTTTAGTAAGAATATCATCAGCAGGAAGAGTATATGAAGAAGTTCCAAGGGCCCCAGGAAGATTTTCACTTATATTTCTTATCTCAGTTGCTCCTTCTGTATCTTCAAATATTAAGTCAAAGCTTGATATGTCAGCATTATCATTTCCTCTTGAAACTAAAATAATAGGATTTACATCAGTTGAAGTAAAAATCTTACATTTAAAAGGAGTCAAGGCAATATCCTGGCACCCTAAAGTAGTCTCAATCTTTGAGCTAGTTTTTCCTATATTCCTTAATAACACTGAACCAAGTATTCCAACAGCAGCTAAAACTAAAAGAATTATTAAAACAGTGGATACAACATCGCTCAATCCCTTTTTATTCATTATTTTTCTCATTTTAATATTATGCAACAGGAGCAATAGTACAAGTTACTTTAGTAGTTGAAGCAGGACATTTATTGTCTTTTCCATCCAAGCCTCTCATTGTTGCAGATACAGCAACTTTAGCAGGAACTCTAGTAAGAGCAACACTAGTATGTGAAGAAGTTCCAAGAGCTTCAGGAAGCTCAGTATCTATATTTTTTATCTCAGTTACTTGTCCAGTATCTTCAAATATTAAATCAAAGCTTGTTAGTGTAGTATTATCATTCTGTCTTGATACTATGACAGTAGGAGTTTTATCAGTTGCATCATCAAGAGTACATTTAACAGGAGTCAAAACAATATCCTGGCATCCAAGACTAGTTTCAATCTTTGAACCTGCATCTTTGATTTGCCTTAATACTATTGAACCAATTATTCCAACAGCAGCTAAAACTAAAAGAATTATTAAAACAGTAGATACAACATCGCTCAATCCCTTTTTATTCACCATGTTTTCAAACAGTACAAGTTACTTTAGTAGTTGAAGCAGGACATTTATTGTCTTTGCCATCTGAGCCCCTTATTATTGCAGATACAGAAATTTTAGCAGGAGTTTTAGTAAGAATATCATCATCAGGAAGAGTATATGAAGAAGTTCCAAGTGCTACAGGAAGCTCAGTATCTATATTTTTTATCTCAGTTACTTGTCCAGTATCTTCAAA
>CAYIFT010000045.1:0-2024 GCA_964362765.1 Candidatus Woesearchaeota archaeon
AATAACCAATTCTTTCCATCCCTCTTAAAATTAATTAAGCAATATTCTCCTCTTAATTTTTTTCCTTTTAATTTAAAAACAACCTTTCCCTTTCCTTTCCCTAATAAATCATAAGTTCCTCTATCAAATATCTTCACTATTCCAGCCCCAGGATTTCCTTCAGGTATTCTTCCATGAAATAAAGCATATTCAATCGCATGCGGTGTAGTAAATATCGCTAATAATTTCTTCTTGTCACTTAATTTAGGATTCTTCGGAACAGCCCAGCTCTCTAAAACCTTATTCATCTCTAATCTTAAGTCATAATGAGTTCCTCTTTTAGTAGTATGCTCCTGAATAACATAAACAGGTCTATTGATCTTTCTTCCTCTTAATTTTTTAATTATTTGTTTACAAAAGTTTTTACTTAGTTCTTGCATCTTTAATATAATGGTTTTTCTTCTTTTTTAATATTGCTATTACGAAAACAAACAAAGGAATAACTAGAAATAATGGTTTCTCAAAAGGAGCGGGCGATAATAACATAATAATTGAATTTATTGCTAAGTAAAGTATAAAAAATATAAAAAGTTTATGTTCAAATTTTGTCAATTTTTTTATTTTAATTAATAAATAACCCATAAATATCAAAAATAATGTAATATTAATAATATTAAAAATAAAACTATGATGGTATTCTTCCCAATAAGAAATTCCTAAAGTAAATACCCTATTACTAAAAGGCCAAAAATATTTGTAAGCATCAGAAACATGGCTCATAAAATCCAATAAAATATGAAACAACCATGCATATAATATAGGAAATAAACTCTTTAATTTAAATATTAAGAATATCAAAAAAAGAAAAAATACAAAACCTAGAGAATGAACTATGTTAGCAATAAACCAGGTTGTATCATAAACAAAAGCCTTCACAAAACTATTCCAGCTTATTCCATTAGTTAGTAATGAGTATATAATAGATATAAAATTATGCATGTCTGGAAGAAAAGATCCGATAACCGCCAATGGTAAATATTTCTTCTTTCTAAATATCACGTAAGTCCAAAAGATATGCCATATTGTATTCATTTTAATATTTATCCAAGTTTCTTCTGGAAACTCAATTTTTCTTTTTTTAAAAAATCATCAGCCTTCCTCAACAATTCTTTCTGATTCTTGAATTTTAATAATTTAATAGCATCTTCATATTCAAGCCATTTAAAATCTTTATGTTCAAAGCTTAATTTTATTTTTTCTGTATTTGTTTTAGCCAAATAATATATAACCTCTTTGTTAATCAGTTTTCCCTCCCATTTATAGAAATAAGATTCTTTTCCTCTAAAAGAATCAACAAATTCTAAATCATCAATTCCTGTTTCTTCTTTTGTTTCTCTAACAATAGTCTGCTTCTCATCCTCATCTTTTTCTACATGCCCCTTCACAAACCCCCAGTGTCCTAATCCATACTGTAGAAACAGATATATTATTTTTTTATCTCTTCTGAATATTATAGCACCAGCAGATACTTCTTTTTCCATAAATTTATTAAAATTAGTTAGTTTAAAAACTTATTCCATTAAATCCATTAATTCTTTATGTTTGCTTAAAGATTTTTTTAACCTTTTCAGTGCATAATTTCTCCTCATCTGCACACCTGCAGCTGTAATGCCTAACATCTCTGATATTTTCTCGTATGTTATTAACTCTCCATTTCTGCTCACATCATAAATTCCATCCCTTATCATAAGAATAAATCTATCATTAGCAGATAAACTCAAGACTTTCTTTCTCATAAGATCGACAAGGTATTCTCTTCTTTCAATATCTTCAAGGCTTACCTCCCTATGATCTGGTATTATACCACCCAGAGTAATTGGTTTGTCATGCTCACTATTTTCTTTTAAATAATCTGATTCAAATAAAACATTTATCCCGGAGTTCTTCCAAATCCTTACAATCCTGCCCTTGTTCAGGACGTATCTTCTGCCATTATTTGCTACGGCATGCTCTAAATAAGTTATGAATTTTACACCGCGTGTTGG
>CAYIFT010000045.1:2034-6867 GCA_964362765.1 Candidatus Woesearchaeota archaeon
TTCATCAGCTTTCATAAAGCTTTCAATTCCCTCCAGCATGATATCCTCAGGATCCACATTCAATCCAAAAGCCATTCTAAGAACACCATATTTACTATAAGCATGGCAAATAGCCCCCATATAAGTTCTTATTAGAATTTCAATTTTATTAGTGGTATCCAGTTGTATAGAATTTAAGAGATTATTTCTATACTCTCTAATCCTTCTTCTAAAACTACTGTAACTTCCCCCCATTACAGTAAATTATACTATCTGCTTTAAACTTATATAGATTATTGTGATGTGATAATCATTTCACTTTAGATATTATAGACTATTCAGTCTCCAAATCTATATCTGATAAACAACCAATACTATTATCAATAGTTACTTTAATCTGAACAATAAGCTTATATATCTTATCAACTTCTCTAGTTTGGGGATGTAAAATTAAGAAAATATCTTATTTAATAGCATTAATCATCATAATTAATCTAGCACCCGTATATTCTTACCAAATGGGTGACATAGAAGAGATTCAGAGTAAATTAGAAGAAAATTCTAAAGCTGGAATCATTGTATGGTTAAAAGATAATAAATTTACTTCTCCAGAATACCAAGAAGATTTAAATAAAAAAATACAAGAGGTAAGAAAAAGTCAAGATTTAACACTATCTAAATTAACTGAAAAAGATCTTCGATTAACGCATAGATATACTTCGATAAATGGATTTGCTGGTATTATTTCTAAGTCTGGTTTTGAGAAATTATTAAATGACGAAAATATTAGAGAGATTTATTTAGATAGAGAGATTAAAGCATTTCTCACTGAAAGTAGACCTTTAATAAATGCTAATAATGTAGAAAGTTTAGGTATAAATGGAAGTGGAGTAACTGTGTGTGTTTTAGATACAGGAATTGATTATACTCACCCAGCATTAGGGGGATGTACTACATCTCAATTTTTATCTGGAAATTGTAATAAAGTTATTGGTGGTATCGATTTGTGTAATGGCAATACCTTTCCACCAGAACCACCTATACACCCTTGTTCCGGACCAGGCGATCTTAATCCGATGGACGAGAATGGTCATGGTACACATGTAGCAGGAATTGTTGCTTCCACTAATAACACTTACAGAGGAATAGCACCAGGAGCTAAATTATTTGCTGTAAAAGTTTTAAATGAAAGCGGAGCAGGAACATTTGGATCAGTTGCTGCAGGAATTAATTGGTGCAGAGTTACTGCTAATATTTTTAATATCAAAGTTATTACAATGAGCCTTGGTGCCTCTTATACTACTTGCCCTACCTCTATAAATACAGCAATTCAAGATGCATACAATGCAGGGATTTTTTTAGATGCTGCCTCTGGAAATAATGCTCTTACAAATATCATATCTTATCCAGCATGTGCACCTGGTGTTACATCTGTAGGTGCAACCTATGATGCAAATCTAGGTACTATGGTTTGGCAGAGTTGTACAGATAATAACGCACAAACAGACAATATTACATGTTTTACTAATAGAAATATTAATCTAGACTTACTCGCACCAGGCTCCGTAATAACATCAACCACATCGTCACAGGGAAATTATTGTGATGCTCTGTCACCGACAGGTTTTGGAGAATGTTCAGGTACTTCAATGGCAGCTCCTCATGTAGCTGGTGTTGCAGCTTTATTGAAGCAAGTAAATCCCTCATTAAATCCTCTACAAATAGAGAACATATTAAAAAATACAGGTATTCCTATATATGATCTCAGTACAAATTCTACATTCAAACGTATTGACGCTCTTGCAGCAATAAACTCCTTAGCAAATATAACGATGCTGGTTAATGGATTCCCATCAATAGGTTCAACATTAAATATATCAATATCAGACACTATTCATCAATCATCAGCATATATCATTGGGATGTCTCTTGGAACATCACCAGGAATCAACTTCAGTAATATTAACGTACCATTAAATTATGATATACTTTTTATCTTGTCTATTTTCTATCCAAATGTAATTGGCTTATATAACTCAGCAGGATATTTAAATAATGGAAATACTTTTGCAACCTGGACAATACCCAATTTCCCTGGCATGGCTGGATTAAAAGTGTATTTTAATTCAATAATAATTAATCCAAGTTTAGCAAACCCAATAATCGGCATTTCAAATGTTGTGCAAAAAGATATTATCGGAGAATATTCATCCGATATAAATACAGCAGCCTTATGGCATCTCGATGAAGGTTCTGGAAATATTGCTTATGACTCTTCAGTTAACAACAATAATATGATTCTTATGAATGGAACATCTTGGACACTTAATACCGCACCAATACCAGGAAGCGCATATGCATTACAATTTGATGGAACAGATGACTTCGTAAATGTTTCAAATAGTCCATCTCTAAACCCATCAAATCAAATTACAATAGAATTTTGGATAAAGATAAATAGTTTAAATAATATGCATATAATTGATAAAGCACCACCGCAACCATTTGGCTTTCCCGGTACAGGCTATCATATAAATATTGGTAATGGCACAGTACAATTTACTTTAAATAATGACGGTGCAAATGCGCTATTAATTACAGTTAACCAACTAAGTCTAGGTCAATGGCATCATGTTGCTGCTGTTTATGATGGGATAGTTATGAAAGTTTTTATAGACGGTATACAAGATCCACAAACAAGGAGTTTTACAGGAACGATTAGTCTGAATACCTATCCCTTATATATTGGAAGACATCATCTTCAACAAGGCGGACAGCCTTATTACTTCAATGGTTTATTAGACGAAGTAAGAATATCAAACATAGCTCGCTATTAAACATTCAACACGCATCCTCTTAATTTCTTATCCTCTCTTAATCTTTTAAAGCTTGGTGCTCTTAATTCTCTATTATCAAAAATTTTATATAGATAATATGGTACTAAAAAAACAATGCAAAGCATACTTTTAAAGATAAAAAGAGTTGAAATCAAACAATTTGATCCTAGAAAATTTGCTGCTATATTTAGAATATTTTATTCTAACAATGAAAAAGAATTTTCATTCGATTTTTCTCATGATTTCAAAACAAGATCAGAAGTTATTACAGAAAAGATCATAAAAGAAGTGAAATCAAGAGCAAAACCTGAAGAAAACTACCAAGATGACATTCTTGATTCACTATACACAATTAAATTAATAGACGGTGAAAAAGTTGAAGAAAAACTGATAAATTTCTTCTCAAAACTAAATGAAAAGGTTAAATTTTTAAAGATTGAAAAAAATTATCAGAGATATATGGCTCAGATAGCAGATTTTAATTCAATAAAATTAAACCTCGAGAGTGATCTAAATGTACGATCTCGCTGAATTCATAAAAGATATGGAGCTGATAACATCACAAACACAAGACCATAATCTAATAATAAAAAAATCAAAACCAGCTCTAAAAAAGTTATTACAAAATAAAAATTTCTTACCAATCGTATCAAAAGAATTTAAAAATAATGAAAGGTACTCAAGATATTTAATTTATTCAGATCCAAATAATAAGTTTTTTATATTTTCAATGTTATGGCCACCTAATCAAGATGCTCCTATTCATGATCATAACGGAACCTGGGGAATAGAAGGTGTACATCAAGGCAGACTAAGGGTAAAAAATTTCATCAAACTTCCTGATAAAGAAAAGATTAAATTAAAAACTCTTTCTCAATTTATTCTGAATTCGAATGAATTAGCCGATCTAACAAAATCATTAAATATTCATAAAGTTGAAAATTTAGATAAGAAATCTATCTCAATCCATGTGTATGGCGAAAAGCTTATGAAGATGAATATATACTCCAGGATTAACGATAATGATGAATATTCTATGGAAGAAAAGACATTGAGTATTGATAATTAAAATGAGTAATGTCCAAATACATGATGAAGCACTTAGCCTTCTTAGAATTGGAAGTATAATAACAGATAATAGACTTTCTTTAGAAGAAGCGGTAAAGCTTCTTAATTCAAGACCTAATCTTACTAAAGACATTGCTAATGACGGTACTACTTATTATAAAAGCAAATGTGGCGCTGAACTAATTATTGACAAACGGTATGGAAAAGTTGGTGTAGAAGTAAGACATAAATGGGATACATACACACCAAGAATAAAAACAGATGATTAATATAATGGTTACTTACAAAATAAAAAAATCTTCAATTTATTACCAAAATTTCAAATAATTATTTATTTAGCAGGATTTGCATTAATTTACAGTTTCATTTGGGAATTATTTGAATTTTCTCTATTGACATTATCTCCTAAATATGCATATTCATTAAAACTTTATTCTGTCTATTTATTTGATTCGTTAAAAGATATGTTTTCAGGACTAATTGGTGGAATAATTACAGGAATATTTTATATAATCAATTAGAAAATCTTTTTAAATCCTCTATCTTAACTTCTTTTTATGAAATACCATCTCACTGTACTAGGCATCGAAAGTACTGCTCAAATATAATTGCAGAGATACTTTCGGTGCTGGAGTAATCACATCAAAAGGAGAAATCTTATCTGATATCAGAGATATGTATAAATCAGAAACTCATGGTATTATTCCGAATGAAGCAGCTAATCATCATAAATCTTTATATCATTCTATTATTAAAGAAGCTCTAGAAAAAGCAAATGTAAAAAAGATTGATCTAATTGCGTTCTCTCGGGGTCCAGGCCTTGGTCCTTGTCTTCATGTTGGAAGAGATGCTGCAATAGAATATGCAAAAGAACTTAATGCAGACATCATCGGAGTAAATCATGCAGCAGGCCATCTTAGCTTAGGACAATGGTTAACAAAAACAAAAG
>CAYIFT010000046.1:0-6829 GCA_964362765.1 Candidatus Woesearchaeota archaeon
ATATTGTAAATGAACTTGGTGGTGAAATTGCCTGTATCGAGTATGGAAGAGGTAAACTGGGCTCGAGAATAACGTACGCAACACTTATTGTTAATCCCGGAATCGCATATGATGGAATTGTGAATGTTGCTGTTGCATTTCCATCACTGTCTAAAATTCCTTGCGAATTAAATAAGCCGATTGCTTGTGGAATAAATAAAGTTATGAAAAATAAGAAATCTCCATCTAGAGGGAATATTCTTCCGTCGCCTATAGGAATTCCCGTACTTGTTGTTAAAGACATCAATAATAAGTAATCTTCTCCTTTGAAATTTGAATCTGATAATTGAATTGCAAGTGTATTTCCTATAGATGGTATTCCTGATATTGTTATTGATGGTGGGGGAATTTCATAATTAATTACAACTGAAAAATTCTGAGGGGCAAGTGATGCAAGAGGTATGTTGAAAGCTGTAACTGTGAAATTATAATGACCTGATAATGTATTCGGAATTCTTATCTGTTCTATATTATTTAATCTATCAAATTGGTCATTGAATGGGGCTGTGAAATCATTTCCGCTGTACACTGTTCCTGAGGGGTCTGTTAATTTAAAATCTAGATCATTTACTAGTTTAGGTAGGCTTTGATTTGCTAATATTGCTGAACTTGGTTCTTTATCATTCCACACAAGAGTTGCTTTCAATCTTGTATTGGGATAAGGATATACATTAAATAAATAAGATTGGCTTGTTGCTGTAAGCTGCATTGGGTTATCTAAAAAGAACACGTGTTCTACTGGAATATTAGGATTAGGGGTAGTAATTCCGTAAGGGGGGAATGAATTTGAGATATTTGCTCTTCCCCATCCTGTAGTAAAGCTTGGAATTCCATAACCCATATCTTCTGCTCCATTAATTAGAGACGCTTTGATCAGGGATGCGCTTGGATTTTGAACATTTCTCACTTTTTGGAAATATTCTCTTGCAAGGGCTGATAAGCCTGCTATAACTGGGGTAGCCATGGAAGTTCCAGAACACTGGGCATAAAATTGATTAGGTCCACCACTTTGACAAGATAATGCACTTGGCATTTGTGATTTAGTTGAAATTGTTAATATACCTGGTGTAATGATATCTGGCTTAATTCTTCCATCTAAGGTTGGACCTCGGCCAGAGAATGCTGCTATTTGATTTACATTACTTTTATTATTTGCACCTACTGAGATTGCATTCTTAGCTGTTGAGGGATTTGCAACTGTACTTGGATTAGGACCTGAATTACCTGCTGCCTGTGTTACAACAAGATCTGGATGTGTATAAGTGTATAAATCAAAAATATAAGTAGCCCCTGTATAAGCCCCAAAACTTGTGAGAAATCCCCAACTTCCAGACATTATTTTTGCATTATTATCATATCCTGTAGAGAGATATGAATTTATAGGGCTTGGAAATACTGAATTACTACTTGAATTATCTCCTCCTATGTCTACCACAACTATCTTAGAGTTTGGAGCTGCTCCTGCGTATGAATTTGTATAAATATTTAATGAAGGGTTAGAACCTGATTTATTACCATCTCCTAAAGCGGATCCAGAAACATGAGTTCCGTGACCACGTATATCTGCTGATGTAGTTGAACAGAATGTTGGACATGGACCTCCTAAGGTCAAATTTGCTAGATTGATAATAGCATGAATTCTTCCTTCGAAATCATCATGCATAGAAGAATCATTTATTCCAGTGTCAAGACCTGTATCTCCAATAGCAATGATTTGATCATTACCAAATAAATTCCAGATATTTCTGAAATCAAGACTTCCTGTAACAACGTTTGTCAAGTCATTAAGAAGTTCTGCGTCTTCAAATTTACTAATAAATGCAACGCCTTTTGTATTAGAGATTTCTTGAATATTTATTTGACTAGTTATCATCCAGATATTTAACTTATCAGAATAAATAATTGCCCCAATTTTATTTAATTTATTGATGATATAATTCTGATTTGCTGAATTAAATAAATAGACAGCTATTTTTATATCACCGTTAGTTTGAGAATCTTTTAGTGCTGTGTCGTAATTAAATTCTGAAGTATATTTCCATATTCTTTTTATGGTGTTTAATTCTTTAAGCTTTTTTATTTGGTGTTTATTAACTTTAATTACATAGAATGAATAGGGAATGTAGCTTTCTAATGTTGTAAATTTGCTTATTTTATTGATGATTTCTTGATTTATAGGGTATTCACCAACATCAATAATATAATAGTCTTCTTCGATATTTTCTATATTTGTGATAGAATTTTCAGATGTAAATGTTCTGCTACCTAAGTTTAGAGCATGGTCTGAAGCAAACACCGGAATAGACATAATTACAAGCATTAATATTACCACTACAGATTTCATTTTTCACTATAAATCTATTTATAATTTTCTTTATATATAAACCTTTTTATAACAGACTGGCTTTAAATTCTATTTAACCCATATGGTTATTTTTTTGATTGAATTATACTTACCTAAGCATCTGTTAATGATAAACAATAAGTTTAAATATTAAATAATCTAAATTTAATTTCGAGAGGTGAGTGTTTTTGGAAGAAGAGATTAAATTTCCATCAAAGAAGCAACAAGATTTGGAAAATGTACTGATAATTCTTACAATATTTATGATTATAATAGGAATAACTTTTATTTATTTTGGTTTGAAAAGTATGATTTTGCCTTTTAAAGGGGAAGAAGAGGCAGACCCTGTTAAAATAGAAGTTTTAGAGAAGATTCAGGATATAGAAAATAAAATAGATGAAATTAAAGGAATTTTAGGAGATGAAGGATGAAAAGAGATTTTATTGCTTTAGCTATGGTGCTTTTAGTAATAATGGTTCCTATGAGCAGTGGATATGAGAATGTTCTTAAGACTTATTCATCAATATTCTCGAAATTCTTTTCTATTGTTACTGGAAAAGTTGTGGGAGATTCTAGACCCGGAGATTCTTCTTGGCCTTCAACTGGGCCTGGATCGCAACAGGAATGTGACCTTGACAGTGATAGTTACTTATCTAACAGTCAAATTTGTCACGGAAATGATTGCAACGATAATAATGCTAATGTAAATCCGGGAGCAACAGAGGTTTGTGATAATTTAGACAATAATTGCAATGGACAAACTGATGAAGGTGTAATAAATACTTGTTCAAGTCCTGGGATTATTCCCGGACAAGCGTGTACAATTTGGATGCAATGTGGAACATGTCCTTATAATCCATCAGAATCTGGAAATGCTCTTTGTGACGATGAGATAGATAATGACTGTGATAGTGCAATTGATTGTGCAGATCCTGGTTGTGATGCTTCTGATGTTTGTGGAGGCAGTAATTGTCAGGATAGTGATAGTGATGGATATTTCAATTTACCTGATTGTGGTACACAATTAGACTGCAATGATAATGATGGCACAATTCATCCTAATGCTATTGATCTCCCATGCGATGGAATTGATCAGAATTGTAACGGACAAGACAATTGTGGTGAAGGTGGTACTACTCCAGGCACATCTAATCAACCACCCGGACAATGCATAGATCCTGACAATGATGGGGTGACAAACTGCAGTAATCCACCTGATTGCAATAATAATGATCCGGCAATTAAGCCAGGATTAAGCGAAACCTGTAATGATGCAAAAGATAATGATTGCGATGGGAGTATTGATGAAGGTTGCACTAATCTTTGTGCGAATTCTCCGGATGATGATGGAGACAACTACAATGCTTGTCAGGATTGCAACGATGATGACGCTTCTGTACATCCTGGCAGAGATGAAAGCTGCACCAATGGTGTAGATGATGATTGTGATAATACCATAAACGAAGGTTGCGTATACTGCGGAAATAATGACTGCCAGTCACCATCAGAAACATGCTCAAGCTGTCCACAAGACTGCGGGGCTTGTCCTAGCATTGGGGGAACACAGGCGAGAGTTGTAGATAGAGGATTGGGTGAAGAAACATCAATAGAGGTTGCTGAGAGACTGAATGGTATACAGATAAATTTAGGTATAATAGAAAAGACATTGGGTGAACAGGCTGAGATAAGAGAGGATCCAACTCTGAAGGATATTTCACTGATTGCTGCAAATACTAAAAAAAGGGTAGAAGAGATAAAAATTAAACTTGCTGATGGTGGAGAAGATGTTACGAGGGAATATGTTTTAGTAAATATTAATCAGATTGAAGGTGTTACCGATAGCTTACTTAGGCTTATCAGCTAGATTTACTTTTTCTTTATATGATTATTCCGATGATAAAAAGTGGAATGGTTAGCAGTTGGCCCATCGTTAAAAAGCCAACATATATTTCAGGTTCTCTTACAAATTCTATTAGAAATCTAAAAATTGAATATAATATTAAAAATAAAGCAAACAAATATCCATATGGTCTATTTTTATTTCTATTAAACCATAGTATTGTGAATATTAATAAATTCTTCAATGCTTCATAAAGCTGGGAGGGGTGACGGAATCCTTCTGCATTTGGAAATTTTACAGCCCAAGGTAAATCTGCGATTCTTCCGTATAATTCACCGTTGAGAAAATTTCCTATTCTTCCAAGAAATAATGCAAGTGCTGCTGGTATTACTATTATATCGGCTACTTTCAGAAAATTAAGTTTTCTTTTTTTACAAAACAGATATGTAGCAATAAATGCGCCAACTAATCCACCATGAAATGACATTCCACCATGCCACAATGCAAATATATCTAAAGGGCTGTTTAAATAAAATTTAATATTATAAAATATTGTGTAGAATAATCTTGCACCAATAATTGTGCCTAAAGCTAGATAGAATAAGAAGCTTTCGAGATCTTCTTTTTTTATATTGATTCTTCTTTCTTCCGAAAGTTTTTTAATGAATAGATAAGCTAATAAGAAACCAAATGCATATATTAAGCCATAATATCTTATCTCAATATTGCCTATTTTCAACAGAACCGGGTTTATATTGTGAATAAACATCAATAATTGAAAAGATATAAATTTATATATTTTTCAGTTTGTATAATTTGGGGGTTAAAAATAATATGGCTGATAATTCAAACAAAATAAAGGGTATTGTGCTGTTTTTCGCAATAATAACCCTAGCTGTAGCCATATTCTATTTAGGGGCTTTCTTCGGAAAAACAAATAATGAAGAAAATAAGGCTGAATCTATAAATGCCCTAACAATAGATGAAAAGACGATTAAGACCAAGGTTGTTGCTGTTGACAACAAAGGTGTAGGTGTAACTGCCGACTTATTTACAGAGATAAGGCCTGGAAGTGGTTTAGTTTTAGTTAATATTAATGATTTACTAGCTGATATAAATACGCAGTACAGTGCAAGAATTGCTACGCAAGTTGCTAAGAATTTTACAGGTTTTGATTTAAGCAATGTTGATGTAATATTCAATTTAAAAGCACAGGCAAATGTGATTGGAGGACAGAGTGCTGGATCTGCTATGGCAATTTCTGTGATTGCTGCTCTAGCAAATAAAACTTTAAGGGATGATATAATAATAACAGGATCTGTCTTAGAGGACGGAACTGTTGGAGAAGCTGGATCTATAAAAGAGAAGGCTAGGGCTGCTAAAAACAGCGGGGCAGAATTATTTCTAATACCTTATGGGGTTGGAAGCGAAGCTAAAGATTACAGAAAAGTAAAGAGGTGTGGCAATGTTAGAAAATATGATTACTGTGAGGTATTTTATGAGGAAGAAAAGATAAGAATTGGAGACGAGTTGGGAATAGATGTTAAGGAGGTTAAAACTGTAAGCGAGGCTTTAGTTTATTTTATTGAAAATGTTGAGAAGGAAATTTAGAAGATTAATGACAAGATTAAGTGTAAGTGTGATCTTATTATTTATAATTCTAGCTGGTACATATTATTATTTAAACAGCCCAAGATCTTCTAATCAGAATATACAAGTGGAAGACATTGAAGAAAAGGAGATAGATGGAAATTTTGAGAGTATTAATTTTACTGAGGATCCTTTAAGTTTGAAAGATTTTGTTAAAATGGACGTTTCTATTTCACCAGGAAAAATGATATTGAGCCATAATTGTACTGGAATTGTGATGACTACTACAGTAGCTAAAACATTTTCTATTCAGAGAGGAATTGAGAATAAAGCTGAATTCAGGCCTAATGAGCATGATATATTTGCAGGCGTATTGGAAAATTTTGATATTAATGTAATGTTTATCAAGATAAGGGAGTTAAGCAACGATCTTTATTATGCTAATATTTTCTTTAAGAAGGGTGATATAATATTAAATTTAGATGCTAAACCAAGTGATGCTTTAGCAATAGCTTCTAGATTTAAAGCTGCGGTTTATATGAATAGGTGGATATTAGAAAAAACAGGGCAGAATGTCTGTTAAATTATTTTTTAGCTTTTTCCATTATAGTGATAAGATTGCTTGGAACAGAACCTATCCTGTCACTACTAAAATAATCTTTACTATGTAAAGTTTTACCTTTCTTTGCTTCAAGATAATTTTTGACAGGGAACCTTATCCTATCGCCTACTTCAATTGCTACTTCCAGCACATGTAATGGTTTTTCTGTTTTTTCATATACATCCATAATATAAGTGCCTTCATCAGTTTCTACCGTCAGTACATAAGTATACCTATCAAATGGTATGTTTGATAATGCTGGTTCTGTTAATACTTTAATATTACCAGATTCTTTTACTACTTTACCTTCTAGATAATCGATTCTGCTTAAAGAGCAGCTAGACAATGCTAATGATAATGTGCCTAATAAAGTTTTAACTTTCACAATAACCAATAATATATTAATTGATTCTAT
>CAYIFT010000047.1:0-4174 GCA_964362765.1 Candidatus Woesearchaeota archaeon
TTCAGGGTTTAAAAGCAGATGTTCCGAAAATAAAATTCTTGGTTGATAAATTTATACTGTATAAAAGTGAATTAAGAAAAGACGGACCAATTTATACTAAATTAGAAGAAGTTAGCCTTCTTTAAATTTCAAGTTAAATAGATTATAAAGGTCGTTTGCTTTCTTTGGGCCAATCTTATCTACTTTTTTTAGATCACCAATAGAGGAATTTACAATGTTCTTGATCGATTTAAATTCCTTAAGCAAAGATTTAGCTAAATTAGGCCCGATACCTGGAAGAGATTCAATTGCATAAATTTGTAATTCTTTTGAAGTTAATGGTTTTGGCTTACTAAGCAATGAGATTGGTTTTCTTGGTTGTTCCAACCTTCTGGCTATAACTTCGATTAACGCAGCAGTATCTCTAAAATTTTTCGTATGAAGAATTGGAACTCGAAAATCTACAGCTATAGAAGCCATCATGCCACGAATTGCATTTGGATGAAAATTTCTTAATGTGTAAATATTATCAGAACCCTCGATGATTAACAATGGAATACTGAAGTTATCTTTTAAAGCCATTATCTGCTGGGTTATTCTTCTGTCGATAATTGAATTGATAAAATCATTTTGGGTTTTCTTTTCGATGCCAACAGTCACAATATTACCGTCAATATCTTTAGTCTGAATAATAAAATCAGCTACCAATAATTGTTTTACTTCTACATCAAGATCTCTTCTACCAAATTCTTTGACTATTCCAGAATTCCTTTCTCTGTAATCGACTATTACCCTTGCCCCCATAAATTAACATAATTTCTCGTGTCTTATAAAGTTTTGTGATTTAGAACTTGTTTAAGTTAATTTGTTTATCTTTATTATTTTCCAGTTCTTTTTTCATATTATGCAACAAATTATGCATCTTCTTTTCTTTTCTATTAGATATCCAGAATAAACCTTCATCTCTGGTTTTTTTAGCCATTAAGTAGATTATTTTACCGGGCTTAATACGAGCAACTCTACCAGTTCTTTGAATTTTCCTGATTTCAGATGCAGTATGATCATAAAAAATCGATAAATTTAATGATCCTATAGAAATGCCTTCTTCAGTTATTGATGTCCCAGCTATAACATTATACTCGTTATTCTCAAATTTTTTAATTATGCTAATCTGCTCTTTTTGTGATAGTCCTTCTTTCTGCCCAACTAGCTCTACAGCTTTGACACCTCTGATCTTATTTAGTAAAGACACTATCTCTTTCACAGTGGACCTATAGTTTGCAAATATGATTATTTTAGAGTCTTTGTTTAGTTCAAATTGCTTTTTAGTTACATTGATTAATTCTTCTAATTTTGGGTTTAAGAAGTTCTTTTTTGCCAGTTGCTCTGTCAGCGATACAGCCCTCTTAACGTTATCATCGTTTAAAATTACCTTAGCAGCCTTCGAGCTTTCCGATTTTAGTTTTTCGAAGTATTTAAGCAAGGAATTTATAGTTTGAGTTTCAAGGAGTTCTAAAGCGTAAGATATTTTTAAAACCTGAGCAACCAAGGAAATGGCAGAAAAGGCAGCCTTGTTACCACGCGCAATTTCTGAATGGAATCTTGCCTGGAGTTTCAGTAAGTCAGCTTTTGTTAGCCAAGATTTTGTACCGAACTTTTTTATACTTTCCAATTTAGATTTGTATACATTTTTTAACAAGTTACTGATATTTATTATCTCTTTAGGAAGATCAACCTTTACATATTCGATTTCTTTTTTTTGAATATATGATTGGACATCTTCGTCTTCTTCACTTCTAATCTCAACGGCTTCTATGAATAAATTATGACAAATTAAATCGATTTTTTCTTTTGTTGCTCCGGGAGATGCTGTTAATGCCAAAATTCTTGGAAATTCTGACTGCTCCTTGTAATATTTTGCTACAATAGTATTGGCGAATTTATATTTGGACCTGTGGCATTCATCAACTGTAAGAAGACTTACATTAGATAGGCTAATTCTATCCGCTTCGATATCGTTCTTGAAAGTCTGCGGAGTTCCTACAAGTATTTTTGAAATCTCCCAGAATTTCTTTCTTTCTTCAGGATTTAAGGCTCCCGTAATAAGATTAATTTGCGCTGGTGGCACAGTACTGGATTCTTTAAATTCTTCACATATCTGATAAGATAACGGTTTTGTCGGAGTACAAATAATAACTTTAGAATCCGGGAATTTATTGAGCCTTTCGATTGCAAGCAATATAGCAGATTTTGTTTTACCGGTGCCTGTGGGAAGGCATACTAATGTATTATTGTTTATTGTTGTAAGTAGAATGTTTTTCTGGTACAATCTTGGTTCAAAACCTTTTATTTCGTACATTTTTAGTAAAGTTTAAAATATAAGGTATATTAAACTACACCATGATAGTTAAGCTTTTTGGATTATTAGACATTTTATCGGCAGTATTTTTATTCTTAATGAAATTTGGAACTGGTGAAACCATTGGAACCATACTTGGGATATATTTGATCTTGAAGGGTTTAATATTCTTTAGTTTTGTTGGTGTGGTGGATGTTTTTACAGGGATACTAATGATAATTGCTGGAACAGGTAATTATATTGCTTTTAGTTGGATAATGATATTTTGGCTTGTCCAAAAAGGATTTGTCAGTCTGTACGGTTAATTTTTAAGTTCAACTTCTCTTATTTTGTAAAATGTAATGAATATTATCAGCGTTATTATTAGGGCGATTATGAAAGTGAGTATAGCTGAAATAAATTTTATCATTATTGCTACTAAGACTATGAAGGATAAGAAGAACACATAATTTAATCTTGAACCGAAGTAGGCTTTTATTCCGTTAAGATTTGGCAATGGCAACATGTTCGAGATTGCAATTGAGAGAAATACAAAGATTATTTTATCAGATGAAGGAATAATATTAGCAAACAGTCTTGTTATTAATGCTAGAACTGTTAGTGTAAACGGGCCAGCTGTAGAAATCCTTGATAATTCAAAGTCGGATAATTTTGCAAATTCTCTTCCAACGCGATGAGCTGATCTTGTTATAATATTTGATTGGGTAACTGCTGCGAATGGAAGTAAACCACCAGATAAGATTGAAAGTATTATTGGTATGAATATTCCGATATATGCTGGTTTTTTTGCATAAGCTCCCTTTGTAAAGCCCATTCTTCGAATATTCCAAATTTCAAACAAAGTAGAGGATTTAGAGCGGAAGGCTGATTTTTTTTCTGCCATGTAAAATATTATGAGAGAAATTAAACACATAACAACGAAAGTAAAGTAATTTATTAACCAGAAGGACAGTTCGAATACAGGTCTTTTATCATCAAAACCAAATACAAAACCAAGAATAATAGATGCGATTAACAATGTTTTTACTTCTTTTCCTGAGAAACTAACCTTCATTTTTTGACCTTTTAATGTTCTTTATTATACCGTCGACATGCCCTGCACCCACTATGGCAAGGATATTGTCTTTAGGATATTGGTTTATTATTTTATATAAAACTTTTGCCATGTAAAGATCACGGTCTTCAATCAGAGTTTTGTATAGTGAAGGATACCTTTTTTTGACCTGACCAGTAAGCTTTTTTATCATACTTTTTGATGGAACTTCTCTGAGATTTATACTTATGGCTTTTTTGAAGAAAAACCCCTTAACGATATCTGAGATGAACCTTAATTTTTCTTTGGTAGTTAATCTATCTGAAAGGTTTTTTAGCGTGATGGCTATATCCTGGTCTATCAAAGCAACCCCTATTTTATGCTTACCAGCTAATTCAAGAGCAGTTTTCATTTCTGTACCCGGCTTTATTCCAACAAGCTTTCCGAGTTTTTTTTCGATGTAGGCACCAATAAAATTGAATAGAAATCCTTTGATACCAAATCTTTTAACGTCTTTTAATTTTAATTTTTGTTTTTTTGGAGAAAGAAGGGACTGCAATCTCAATAAATCTAATTCAAGAGCAATTATTCTTGGCTTAAGATTTTCTACACTATACTTAACTTCATTTATACTCTGAATAGCTATGTGAGAGGTTCCAATGAGATATAGGTTTTTGTAGTGCATTTTAGATAACGTGCTATTTGTTGTTTATATGTATATTTAAACCCAACATTTTGATACGAATTCTGATGGAAATCTTTATAAACTTGAATTGATACTATTTTCGAATAATTATAAACCG
>CAYIFT010000047.1:4274-6662 GCA_964362765.1 Candidatus Woesearchaeota archaeon
TGATGGAAATCTTTATAAACTTGAATTGATACTATTTTCGAATAATTATAAACCGAGCTTAGCGGAGGCGATTCGATGTTAAAAGTAAAAAAGATGACTCAAATTTATGATATGAAGGTTTTTACAGATACAGGAGAATATTTTGGCGATATTGAGGAAGGAATAATACAATCAAACAAGGTATTTGGATGGAGGGTAAAGGCAACTCGAAATTCTACTTTAAATAAGATTCTTGGCGGGGCGAAGGGTGTGATTGTGCCCCATAAATTTGTGAAAGCTGTTGGGGATATTATGCTTATAAGCAGACAAGCAATTCCTTCTTACAAGGACGAGAGTGAAGAAGGCGAGCATCAACAAATAGTTCAGGAATAATAATTGTTAGGGAGGAAAAAAGAGGTTATGGGGAAAAAGAAAGATAATACTTGGCATATCCTTGTAATTGCTTTTGTGATACTTTTTTTAGGATTTTTAAGCCAGGGTGCTATTCATAGCTATCAGGTTATTGATGCTGGCGGGCAGACGTTATTTGGCAATGTTATAGATTTTCTGAGAAAATTAGGTTTCTTTAGCGTACTTTTACCATTTCTTTTAGTTTTTGCGATAGTATTTGGAATATTGGAAAAAAGCAAAATATTCGGTACAGAGAAAGCAGGAGATAAAGAATACCCTAAAAGAAATTTGAACTCTATTGTGGCATTCTGTGTGGCTTTTTTTGTAGTAGCTGCTTCGAATATAACAGGTGTGATACAAGCAACAATGCCTCAGATCGCATTAGTTTTGATATTCATCATAGCTTTCTTGTTACTGTTTGGTTCATTAATGGGACACGCAACTTTGGAGAAAGGAAAAGGCATACTTGACCTTTGGGCAATAGCACCAGGAATAAACAAATTTTTTATTACTGCTATTTTTATTGCAATGATGTTTATATTGTTGGGGGCTTTTGGAGCACTTGACAGTGTGCTTGGATTTATATTTGCTAATATATCCGGAACATTTATAACTTTAATAATATTCTTTTTATTAGTTGTATTGGCTATATGGTTTGTCACTAAAGGATCAAAAAAGGAGGAAAAATAATGGCTTTAACCGGGATGCAGGCTGGCGATTTGTACAACCTTGTTGGTCAAGCGCAGCAGCTAGGGGTTTACGACGTTGTTTTACCTTTCTTACTTGTTTTTACATTGGTTTTTGCAATATTGGAAAAAATTCAGATATTAGGAGCAGGTAAAAAAAATCTGAATATCATTGTCGCACTTATCTTAGCACTTCTATTTTTACAGAACAGCTATCTTATATTTTTATTACAGAGATTTTTACCAAATATTAGTTTATTCTTAATTATATTCCTTACGTTTTTATTAATGTTTGGCATTTTTGGAAAAGGTGAGTTTAAGGGTATGAGCGGGCTAGCTTTAACCGTGGCTTTTTTTGTAAGCCTCATTGCTGTAATAATCGCAATATCAACTGATTTAATGCCTTATGGTTTTATGAGTACTTTATTGGATTTCTATTATAGCATCGATCCAGGCACTAGAATGTTAGTGTGGGTTATTCTTATATTTGCAATAATCATAGTATTTGTTACACATGAGAAGAAACCAGAAGGCAGTGGTTTTGGAAAGAAATTGAGAGAATTAGCTGAATCAGCGGGTTTCCATTAAGATGGCAACAATTTTTGAGGCAGGAGTATTAAGCATTTTAACACCAATATTAGTTTTTATATTTTTGTTTGCCATAGTTTATGCACTGCTTTTGAAGATCTCCTTCTTTGGGGAAAATAAGAACTTTAATGCTGTTATTGCCTTTGCAGTGGCATTACTAACTTTGATAATTCCAGAGGCAAGAGTGGTCGTTTCTCAATTTACAGGATGGTTTATGTTATTAACTATCTTGGTGTTGTTCATATTTTTATTCTTTATATTCTTGGGAGTGAAGCATGAGACATTAATAGATGTTGCAAAAAGCGGAACTTTTGTTACTTTTACAGTGATTTTTATTATTATCTTATTTTTGATAGCTTTAACAAATGCTTTTGGACCTTTTTTGACAGTTAATCAACAACCTGGATTTTGGAGTGCAGTAAAAAGAGTAATATTTAGTTCAAGGTTCTTAGGGGTATTGCTTATATTGATGATAGCTTCTTATGCTATAAAGTTCTTGTCGAGCTCAGAATAACTATTATTTTTAATATATATTTTCTAGAATAATCGTATATATATATCTTTTAATTAGCTTTTGTATTATGTTTAATAAAAGAGGAGAGATAGATAATAAATTCTTATTAATTGTTGTATTAGTTGTTGCTGTAATATTTTTAAGTAATAAAGGAATGTTTACTGGAAGATATACTAGAAGTTTAAATATTATTGAGAGTCCTCAAGCAGA
>CAYIFT010000048.1:0-6652 GCA_964362765.1 Candidatus Woesearchaeota archaeon
AAAATTTAACCATCACAATAGTTCCATCAGCTGCAGTAACCTGTGTAACATTAGTTGCATTAGCATTTTTTGGACTTCCTGAAAATAATATTGCAGAACTATTTACAAATCCTGTTGATGACATATTGATACTGAATATATAAGCTGATAACCCTGTATCATCTGTCCAGTTAACTGTGAAATTAACATAGTCATTTTGCACTACACTTGTATCGTTTCTCATCATTCCTATAGCATATGGTCTAATTCTAACTTGTATGGTTCTGTTTTCAGTAGCAAAGCTGCAGTTATTTCTATCATCACAATATTGAACGCTCCATATGAATATTGTATCATTGATATCATTTATTTCAAAAACAGTTCTATTTAATACCTCAGAACCGCTTACAACAGTTCCATTCATTGTTGTGCTCGCATTCACTATCCATGCTCCTGTCAGATTAGTCCATAAACTTGCATTTATCAAATGAAAATCATCAGATGCATTCGATCTGTAAACAATATCACCTGTTTCGCTTATGTTATTATTTGCAGGATCTTCTAATAAAACTTCAGGTGCCCAGTCTTTGTCTAATGTTGTATTTAATAAAAAAGCTAAACTGTAATGTTCAGCTCCTGCTACGCGAGTAAATGTTGAAATTGTGTTTGGACCATTTGTAGACGAATTTGTCTGATTACCTGTCCAGTTTATAAATTTTAAATTAAAACTTGTTGCATTCTGTCTTATTCCAATAGCCTTTACTGCATCATTATCAGGATTTGTATACCACGTCATCCATACACCAGTACCAGCGTATGCCCCACCCAATGGCGGATGTTCTTTTTTCCAAGTACCGCTCCATTTACTTGCATTTAAAACAGTCCCTGTTGTATCAGTATCCCAATAAAGTCTACCAGTTCCTCCAGTGGTATTCCAGGCAAAATCTGCAACTCTCGTATTGGAAGCATCAGCAGCAATATCATGATTGCTTGTTGCAGCTAAAGTATTTCCATCCCAGTATATTGTATGCAAATCAGCTCCATCATCCAAGCAGATAAGCATCATGTCATCTGAACTAGGATCTGCTCTTAAAGTAATAAAAGCTGGATCCAGTGCATCTCCAGAATCGCAATCAGAAGCAGCTGGAGTAAACCAAACACCAGTACCATTGTAATATTCACAATTAATAGCTCCTGATGCTCCAGAAGCAGAGCAACCCATCCCCTTGCTTCCATCAGCTGCCCATTCTGCTGCTAAAACTTCAACCATACCAGCATCAGAAATATCAATAGAAATTTCATTTTCAGCAGTCCAGTTACTTCCATTCCAAGCCCATGCCTTAACATCAGTATTTGTAGAATCTGCTGCAACAAGAATTATATCGTTTCTCGATTTATTAGGATCTCTTGCTAAAGCTACCCAAGAGTATTGAACATCTGTACTCTGGTCGGTATCATCGATATATTGTTCTCCAATACTCGATAAATCTAATGTTCTTCTTGGTATTTCTTTATAAGCTAAATCCAGTGCGCCATTCGAATTAAATACACCATATACAACAACAGCATCCCCGCTTTTAGTTTCAAATGCTACATCAAATCTTCTCGATAACGTAGCTGGTGCAGTTAACCAAACTTTTCCAATTCCGATTGTTTGCGTCCATGTTACACCATCATTAGAAATGTAAGAAGTTAAATTTCCAGCAAAATCCTGTACCACAACTATTCTTTTAGAAGATACTGGTGAAAATTTTATTATACTATAATTTAAAGGAGAATTTGGATTGCCAGATGCAGCTAACTCTATTTCTCCATTAAATTGTCCTGTAATATTATTCCAAACCCTTATTTTAGGATTATTTATACCGCTTCCAGAAGTAGCTCTATAAACTATAGTCGCATTCGAAGCATCAATCATATTCGTAATAACATGTCCGTATATCATTAAAGTAATTAAAACAACAATAATTCTCATCAACAATATTGTATTTTTATGCTTTAAAATTTTGGATGTAACTGCCATTTATCTCTACCTCATTTAGTATACGATTAAAGATTGATACATCAGAAATATTACCATTAAACCAATCATTCTGGTTAATATTACCTATACCAAGCTGCAAAGAACCAGATACATCAAATATGTCTGTAGTTAAATCATAAAATTCATTCTCAAATGCACCATCAACATATATTTTAACTATATTGGTAAATTTATCTCTAATAAAGATTATCTGGTGCCATTTTCCATCAGCAATATTCTTATTATTAAATCCACTAACTTCGCCTGCACCACTATTTAACCTTACAGAGATTAAACTGTTATTTTCTCCTGCAGCGTTATTCGATATAGCCCAATATTCTTCTATAGGACCCTGTTCACCAGTACTTAAAATTACACCATCATGCGCATATTCTACTTTTATCCATACTTCAACACTGAAACTATTTTCTCCTGGATAAAAACTCGCAAAATTCATCAAATGTCTTTTTCCTTTATAAGTCTCATAAATAGTTTCATTATCAATTGGCTTTAAACTATATTGATTAAGATTTACAGTAGTGGTATCACAAATTTTATTAATATTGCAGCAAGTTCCTATATAATTATCTTCAATATTTATATTACTTTCATTTGCTAAATAAGTGCATTCCTTAATACTATTATTAGTAAATTCACTCTCACATAATATATTTTCTAGATAATCTAAATTACATGCAACACCATAATTACATACCAATAATTTAGTATTTTCTCCAGCACATTCTCCATTCAACGTAATTTCTTTTGGTTTACCAGGATACATAGACCCTTTAATATTATTGATTATTCTGCTGTATGTTTTAGCAATCAAACTTTCCTTTGAATAAGTATGATTCAATGTTACAGAATCTATCTCAAGCCTTATATCACCTTTAAAAGAAACGCCCTCTATCCTTATCCTTATTGAATTATTTCTATAATTTTTTATTTCGCAATTCTGTGTTTCAATAACACCATCATTATTAGGAGATATAATACAAATATTTTTTAACAAGTCTCTATCGTGATAATACATAGGCACAGTTTGATAAAATTTATTATAAGATTTAAAAACTAAATTCAGGAATAATACACCGTCTTTATCAGAGTTATTTATATAAAATTCTATTTCAGCATAAGAATCTTTACCTTTAGAAGTAATTAAATTAACTGTATTTTTATCTTCATTCTTTAATTCATTACTGCAATCAAAATTCTTTTTTTCATAATCATAACATTCTGCTTTATTTAACAGTATTTTTTCTGTCACTAAAATTTCAGGGATATATTCTGCTTGTATTATTCCAATTTGCCCTTCTAAAGATTGCTGTCTTAATGCTGGATCCTGCACGTTCTGTATATTATTGCAATCAACAATCTCGATATCGTCTATATTATAATTATTTCCAGTTATACAAACTTCAGAACCCAATAGATTATAATTCTGATAATTTGCGAGTGCTAAAGCAGCTTTTCTTCTATAAAAAGAGTTCTTGCCAATAATATAAATTATCCTATTCTTTTCATTATTAATTAATTTTATTTTAGCAACATAATAAGGTATATTTTGTTCTTCACTACTAAACTCTATCATATATTGGTTAATACTAGAATTCCCTATTATGATTAGATTATCTTGAACTAAAATTTCATTTGTAATATCACTATCTAAACTAGAAAATATTCTATTGTTCAGTGGTTTTGCTAAACCATTTATTAGTTCGACAGCAGAAACCACGTCCTCTGAAGGCGCATTCTTACCAATTACTATTGTCGTATTCATTGGTATTACATTATTTCCTTCTTTCCTCAATCTTAAAAAATTTGGAAAAGATGACAAATCTTCAGAAATTGTTACATTCTTCTCAATTACTCTTTTAGCTTTCCAAGATTCAACAGAAACTGTATTTGTATCGCAAATATTTTCGCTATTACAACAAGTTCCAATATCATTATCATTCAATCCAATATCAAGATCTGTCGCCTGATAAGAACAAGATTTTTGATTATCATTAGTAAAATCAGATTTACATCTCACAAATTCAGAATTTAAATTGCATATATTATTATCTTTGCATACAACTAAAGCACTATTCGCTCCTTGACAATCACCATAAAAAGTAATTGATTCACCCACATTAACAGAATCACTACTAGAAATTCTACCATTAATAATTGGAACTTCATTTTGTGAATAAACCATTGTTATAAATATCAAAATTAATATAATTACAATAATTAATAATTTAGATAATTTATTCATATTTCCTGAAAATAGCCTTCATTGTGTATGAATTTTTATCTAATTTCTGCCAATTTTGTCCAGTCCAGAAAGCAGTTCTTCCAATATCACCATTCTGATAAGCAATTGTATAATACGTCTTACTATAATCTCCTTTAGGATAAGAAGCACAGATCCAATATTCTCCTTTCTCATAATTTATATTCTTAATATTGCAAGACTTCCATATATCTTCATAATTATTTACCTTACACGAATTAAGTTCTAATCCAGGCTGATTATTCATTATATCAGCTTTATACAATATAAATCTCAGATCATTCTCCTGAGTAGCGCTTGTAACTTTACCCTTAATTTCCACTTCATTGAAACCGATATCCGATTTAATCTTCAGGCATCTCTCATAGAATTTAGATCCTCTAATATCAATCCATTTCTGGCCTTCTATTTTATAACCATCTTCATAGCTTACTATTGGTTCTTTTGATACGCCAATAGAGAATCCTGTAATCGATGGCTTGAAGAATATATAGAACATTATTCCTAATAGTAATATAATAGCTACTACAAGATGTATATTAATTTTCTTTTCTTCTTCAGGATAAGCATATGAAGAATAAAGCTTTCTCTTATAATCTTCTAGTAATCCATCATAATATTCAATCCACTGTAATGGTGATTTTCCATCCATTAATTCACTTATCTTATAATCATAAGCTCTTCTATCAATTCTGTTTTGATGATACGATCTACTTAAATTGTCTATGTATCCAAGTATTCTTTTCTTGTAGTTTTCCACTACTTCAATCTTTCTTAATATTTCACTTCTTTCCATGTTTCTCTTTTGATCTGTTGTATACAGTCCATACTGTCCTCTGATCCCTCTTGATAAGATCAGAAATTTCTTTGTAATTCAATCCAAATTGATCCTTCATGAAAACAGTAACAGCCTCTAAAGCGCTGAATTTTTTATCTCGGAATATTGATACAGGAATAAAGAATTGTGATTCTTCTATCTCAAACAACTCAGAATATTTTTTTCTTGCAGAATTATAGGTGTGCCATATATTTCTCTCGTCTCTTCCGATTAGCTCACCAATTTTATGAAAATTAAATTTCGGGTTTTCTTTCAGATATTTTACAACAGTCTCAAGAACGCTTAATTTTTTATTAAAGATAGATAGAGGAATCAGAATTTCCTTCTCGCTAAGAATTTGAATTATTTGGGGGATACTTAGCTTATAATTTCTAGAAAGATATTCAACAAATTTTCTGAGTTCCTCTATCCTTTCCTTGTCTTCTCTGCTAAAACCTCTTTTTTCCCATTCCATCTGATACGTAAAATGTAAGAATTAGTATTTAAATATTACGTTTTAAGTAAGTATATTACATTATATATAAGTATTTAAATCATTAAATAGAATAAAAATACATTATATATAAGTATATTATACATCTTTAAGTTAAATAATACATCGAATATAAGTGTAAATAACGTTATTTATATGTATAAAATACATTTTTGTAGATTAATACATTAAATATAAGTATAATTAACATTAAATTATGGTAAATTACATTATATATAAGTATTAAAATCATATAATATAAGTAAAAATAACTCAATATTAGTTACGTATTATATAAGTATAAAATACATCGAATATATTATGGTAGAATTTCTTTAGGCGTTTCTTTATAACATTCTTCCCTATATTGACAATTATTGCACTGCCAGTTCATTTCCTTAAACATCCTTCCTTCAGGATCTGGCACTTTATTTTCAACCAGAAATCTATGCAAGTTTTTTATTCTGTTAAGTACTAACTCAACAATCTTCTCTTCATATTTAACATCAAAGCTCTTGCTCTGCAGATTCCTTTTGTCAACATAAAGAACAACACCATCAAATATCTTGAAAGCATACATATAAAGCTGCAGTTGCATTACATGTGATTCTTTAGGCTCATATGCATATCTTATATCAGCTGTACTCTTAACCTCAACTAAAATATCTTTATTATCCACTTTCGCATGAACAATGTCATCGATTCTTCCTGAAACAATTATTCCATCAATTTCTAGTTTGAAAGGAAGCTCTGTAGAAACGAGTTTTATATCTTCGCTAACTCCGCTGCTTAGAACTTCTGTTATAAAATCATGCAGCATCATTCCAACCTTGAATACCTTAATTGTCTCTTTAGGCATCACTCTTGGAATCTTGTAAGAATACCAGCCCTTTCTCAGGCAATTTCCTGCTTCAGAAGGGTAATATCTGCCAATATCTTTGGCCCTTAATTCTCTTTTAAGATATTTATCTATAATTTCATCAAAATTTATCATCTAAAAATTTATATTATCTTCATATTTATAAGCGTTTTTAAGTGACCTGAGAAGTATTATTTACC
>CAYIFT010000049.1:0-6589 GCA_964362765.1 Candidatus Woesearchaeota archaeon
GACAAGTCTGAGTCTATTCTTAACAAGACTAAAAATATAGATGCGACTATCAGCAAGATTGAGAGCAAGGAATTTTTACAATAACCACCGTATCCATTTGATCTTACAACTTTACAAACCGAAGCTTACCGATGTTTTGGAATTTCGCCTAAAGAAACTTTGGCGATTGCACAGGACCTTTATACTTCAGGATTAATTTCCTATCCAAGAACAAGCTCACAAATAATCCCAAGTTCAATAGATTATATAAAAATATTAAAAGATCTGCAGAAACAGTCAGAATACAAAGAATTAGCTAAAGAATTATTATCAAGACAGAAAATAACACCTAATAATGGAAAGAAAACAGATCCTGCACATCCAGCAATTTATGTTACTGGTGAAATAGCAAAATTAGATCCAAGAAAAAATAAAATTTATGATTTAATTGTAAGAAGATTTTTAGCTACATTTGCAGAACCAGCAAAAAGGCTTACAGTAACTATTAACATAGATGTAAACAGTGAATTATTTATAGCCAGGGGAACAACAACAAAAGAGAAGGGATGGCATAAGTTCTATGGTCCATATGCAAAATTTAAAGAAGAAGAATTGCCTCAAGTAAAGGAAGGCCAGGAATTAAAAGATCCTTTAGTTAATATGCATGAAGATGCCACCAAACCACCAAAACATTATACTCCAGCTTCATTGATAAAAGAATTAGAATCTCGAAATCTAGGCACTAAATCAACTAGAGCAGCTATCATAGACTCTTTGTATCAGAGGAATTATATCAAAGAAAAGGCAATAGAAGCAACAGAACTCGGAATTAAGACCATCGAAACTCTAGAAAAGTATGTTCCCGAAATCATTGATGAAAAGCTAACAAGACATTTCGAGGAAGAGATGGATCTGATACAAGAAGAAAAAAAGAAAGGCGATCAAGTTATAGAAGAAGCCAAGCAAGAATTAATCAAAATTTCAAAAGAATTTAAACAAAAAGAGTCTGATATTGGAAAAAATCTTCTTGAAGCTACAAGAGAAACGCAAAGAATTCAAAATACAATAGGAAAGTGTTTTGTGTGTGAGAATGGAGAATTAATTGTTAGGAGGGGAAAGTTTGGATTGTTTATAGCATGTAATAAATATCCGGATTGTAAAACAACATTTTCAATTCCTGCAAATTCAACTGTCAAAGCTACTGAAGAATTCTGTCCTGAATGTAAATATTACTTAATCCTGGTATTCAGAAAAGGCAAGAGGCCATTCAAGTACTGCATTAATAAGCAATGCCCAAAGAAGTTGGAATGGATTAAACAACAGCAGGAAAAGAATAAAATTAAGCAGTAATTATACCATTATCAATAATTTCGATGTTTATCTTTTTATTGTCTGGTCTTTTTTCGATAATCATTCTTGGATTTATTTGAAGTTCAAATACTCTAGAACACCATTTCCATAAGATATCTTTACCAACCATGTTTTGCTTTTTTTCTTTTATATCGGTGTAAATTTGATTTGTAATTATGACCGGTATCCTTTTGCTAATCTCGTTTAGTATTCTTATTTGTTTTTCCATTAGTTTATTTGCAACATAAATATTTTCTCTGAATTCTTTTCTATAGTGGTTATTAAATGTGTCTATAGCAATAAGATCAAAGTTTTCTACAACCTTAATTAGATCGGATATTTTCCTCGATTGCTCATCAAAATTATTTACAGGGATAATAAATATTCTCTCCAGATATGTTTTGTAGTTCGGTCCGGCTAGCTGCTTAAATCTTTCAACGGAAAAGCTTTGCTGCGTATCTATAAACAGAGATTTTTTACCATATTTTGCCAGCTCTAGAGCTGCCAGCATACAGATTGTTGTTTTCCCACTTCCTGGCGGACCATAAAATGTGGCTAATTCATTGCTATAACCGCCAGTAAACTGATCTAAACCCCTGGATCCTGTGCTTATCATAAAAGAGAAATAATCTTATATACTTAAATACCTTTTTAATATACATGGTAAAAAAGAGCTCATTTGTCGAATTAAACTATATTTTTTTATTCTTCTTATTTATAGTACTGCTGTTTTTAGGTGTTTTGTACTTTTTATTGGCGTTACCAAGATGTTCACTTCCTCAGCCGTTCATGTGTTTCGGGCACGAGATTGAAGGAAAAACAGTTCATTTATATATAAAGAACAATCTAGCCCAAAATATGCAGCTTAAAGACGTTCGATTAGACGGATGCAATAAAACAGCTAACGGTATAGTTGGTGGTGGTGAGGTTAAGGGGTTTACTCTCTCTGATTGCACTTTTAACTTCTTTTATAAAGACGATATAACTGTTGAATATAAGGTCGTTGGAGATTCTTCGATTTCACATTCACAGATTGGTGAGATTAGCGGGGCTAAAAGTATTAATCTATAATCAATATTTATATAATGGGGTATCCGGAAACGCGCAAATTTATAGGCAAAGATTTAAATACGTTTTTATTAATCATAGGTATAAAATGGGCTTTATAGGAAAATGGATTGAAAAGCGCAGGCTGAAGAAATTAGATATTATCAGCAAAGAAATAGAGGCTTTGAAAAATCGCGGTCCTCATTATATAATCGAGAAGAAACTGAAAAAAGAAAGGCCTGATTTAGGCGTCAGGGTAGAAGGGAAGTATATCAAAAAAGATACGAATTTTAATCTTCTTTTAATAATCGGACTTTGTTTAATAGTTATTGCTGTGCTATCTTTGTTCTATAAACAAAGGTTTAGTGTATTAACAGACAAGTATAACCAAAAATTAAATGAGCTATCAGCACTGGGCCTTCAATTAAGTAATCTTACATCTGCTTTAAATGAGACTGATTCTAAACTGAAGTTTAAGGAAAGGGTAGAAAAGGATCTAAGCACACAGTATGTTGGATTAGAAGAGGAAAAAGAGAGTCTTGAAAGCCAGATAAGGAGTTTGCAGCAGGATATTGAGAAAAAAGTCAAGGAGATTGATGATTTGAAGAAAGCTGTTCTGGAAAAGGATGCGATATTAGACCAATTAGAAGAATGTATTTTAGACGATGATGTTGAAAACAAGGAGGACTGCTTATAATGGATAATATTACTGATGCTTTAAAGGAGGTTAGAAGATCATTGGTTTTGACAAGATTATTTAATAGATTCACAAATACAGTCTTGATCTTTTTGGTTTTTGCCTTAATTTTAACGATTTTTAAGCTGTCGTGGAAATTTGCATTAATTCCACCTATAATTTATTTACTGCCTGGAATTTATAATGCTTTTATAAAAACAAGTTATAAAGACGTTGAAGACATTGTACCTGATTTAGAATGGCAGTTAAGAACTGCTGCTGATAATGCTGAGAAACAAGATGAAATTGTTAAAAGCTTGAAAAACCTCGTATTAAAGAATGTTAAGAATATCAGATCTTCTTTCTTTTTCGATGAAAAAAGTTTGGTATATAAATTAGTGGCAATTGGTTGTTTATCTTTCATAATTGTATTAATTGGTTCATTTCATGTTAATTTTGGAGATTTCAAAGGAATATTCCCGACAGGATTTGTCAATAAGCTAGGAAAAGGTGCTGGTGGAATCTTTGGTGAAAATTTTGCAGGCGTCTTTGATAGGAAAAATGATAGAGACATATATGGTGAAGAGAGCGTAGTTGAACTTGGGAATGAAGAGATAAATCTTCAGATAACACCTGAGAACAGCCTGTTTGATCCGAGCAATCTTAACAATATTGAGAATTATGATTTTACACAAAGTGGTGTTCTGAATGATATAGGTGCATCTCCTGACCAGTCTTATGAAGATAGGATTAAGAAGGAAGAGCAAGAGCTAATAAAAACATATTTAAATAAGCTGGCTGAATACTCAAATAAGAAAAAACAATAAGCAGTGATTAAGAATGGAAAAGGTATTTACTGATGTTAAAGAGAAATTTTTAGATATATTTAGTCATACTTCTAAAGTTATTGTTGGACAGACTGATGTTTTGAAGCAGATTGTAATATCGATACTTTGTGATTCTAATGCATTACTTGAGGGTTATCCTGGACTAGCAAAGACATTGTCTGTAAGAACCTTGGCACAGTTGATGGATATGAAGTTTTCAAGAATACAGGGAACTCCAGATTTGATGCCGTCAGATATTACAGGAACTTACGTGCTTGAAGAACATGATGGGAAGAGAGAATTCAAGTTTCAGCCGGGACCAGTATTTGCAAACATTGTTTTATTTGATGAAGTAAACAGGGCTTCGCCTAGGACGCACTCTGCTATATTAGAAGCAATGCAGGAGAAGCAGGTAACTGTGGGAAATAAGACATTTAAGTTAGATAAACCATTCTTTGTTTTAGCAACTATGAATCCTATTGAGATGGAAGGTACATTTTCGCTTAGTGAAGCTCAGGCTGATAGATTTCTTTTTAAGATAAAGACAGATTACCCGTCACCGGAAGAAGAATTAGAGATTGTAAACAGGTATACTGAATTGCTTAAGGATCCTTCTATGAAACCAATATTAACAAAAGAGAATGTATTCAAGCTGCAAGATATTGTAAGAAAAGTTCCTGTTGCGAATGATATTAAAAAAATGGTTGTTGAATTGATAAATAAATCAAGAAAGAGCAAGGAATTGATTGAATACGGGGCTTCGCCTAGAGCAAGTATTGGTTTAATTCTGGCTGCTAAAGCAAATGCATTGATAAACGGAAGAAACTATGTTACAAAAGAAGATGTAATTGAGATGGCTTTTCCGATATTAAGACATAGGATAATATTGAATTTTGAGGCTGAGAGAAATAATTTCAAAGAAGATGATGTTATTAAGTATTTGCTAAAATGATCGATACAAGCTTCTTAAAACATCTTGATAGATTAAGTGTCATAATTAATAAAAAAGTTACTTCTAATTTCATTGGTGAAAGACGGAGTATTCATAGCGGATATGGGACAATATTTAAAGATCATACATTATATAGCCCTGGTGATGATTATAGAAGAATAGATTGGAGAGTATTCGCAAGAACTGACAAATTACATACAAAAAGATTTGAAGAAGAAAAAAATTTAGTTGTCCATATCTTAGTTGATTCTAGTGCTAGTATGAATTTTGGGAGTGCTGGAACTACAAAATTTGAATATGGTGCGATGCTTGGGATTGGGCTTGCTTATATGGCTTTAAAAAACAATGAGAAATTTGTTTTAAGCACATTTTCTGATAAATTAGAACCATTCAAACCAAGTAGAGGAAGGGGGCAGCTTGTTGCGATCTTAGATTATTTGAAGAACAAGCAGGCTGGTGGTGTGAGCAGATTTGAAGAGGCTTTAAGAAATTATTCTAAGCTAATCAAGAGCAGATCTCTTATTGTAATACTTAGCGATTTTCTTTACGATGTGGAGGATGTGAAGAGGGTTATTTATACTTTCAAAAATCATGATGTAAAACTAATTCAGGTTCTAGACGATTTAGAAGTCGGATTAAATATAAAAGGAGAATTCAAATTTAAAGATTTAGAAACAAAAGGGTTTTTGAAGACATTTGTTGGTCCTTTTTTGAGAAAACATTATTTAACAAGACTGGATGAACATAAAAGAAAACTTAATTGGGTAGCAAATAGTTTAGGAGCTAGATTTTATTCTATCAGCACAAATAAATTAATATATGATGCTTTCAATGAAATATTAAGGGATTAGATTCCTTCAATTTGTGTGATTTTTGTATTTGAGAATAAGAATTCTCTGTATTTTTTATCGACTTTTATTCCATTTCTTTGGCATTGATGCTTAATTCTTGAATATAATTTTCTGCCCTCATGATCTAGATCTGTTAGAATTACAATTTCTTTATCTATTTCTGAAATCTTTTCTATTGTTTTATAAAGTGGCTTGTTTGATATTGTTATTATATTATTGATACCCAGCATTTCCAGCTTTTGCTTGTCTTTCTTACCTTCAACAAGAATAAGTTTGTTTGAATCTCTTAGGCTGTCTAGCCATTCAGCAATAGTTTCCATTAATTATTGTTATGAGAATAAGAATTTATAAAGTTTTAGAAAATGCGGGCCCAGAGGGATTTGAACCCTCGACCCCCTGGTTACACCCGAAGCTAAGAGCCAGGTGCTATGGTTCTTCTAACAGTCTAACCGAACTGAGCTATGGGCCCTTAGCTTAAAAAGAGTTCTAAATGGATTTAAAATATTTACTAATTTAAATAAAAAATAAGAATCTATCGTCTTCTTAGATTGCTTTTTGCAGCTATTTCTACGCAATTTCTATAATCAGTATAATCTGGTAATGCACCTTGTTCGTACATTTGTCTACATTCTTTTACTGCTCGCTGATATGGTGGTAGTGGTTGTTGTCCTCCTCTATAATTACTAAATCCCATATATGGTTCGTCTCCACCACCTTGACCTAAGCCAGGTTGTTCATAACTTCGTGTAAGTGCGCCAGAATAAGAATTTCTTAATCCACCTGCGAGTATTGCAACAGCTAGAACTGCTACAACGGTTAAAATAAATCCTTTGTCTGCCATTATTTTACCACCTCTTTTGAAGATCCCTTAATTATTAAAAAATTTATACGAACACTTATATTTAAA
>CAYIFT010000050.1:0-6534 GCA_964362765.1 Candidatus Woesearchaeota archaeon
TTAAAAATAGTAAAATCGATTTACAGAAATACTTCTATCAGTTAAGGTAATTTATATTACTTTGAAAACCCACTTTAATAGAATCAATATAAGTAAAATCACTATAATCCAGATTACAACCTTACTCATTGCTTTTTTGTGTAAGTTCATGTTAAAATTGAATATCTTGTTGCTTATAAAGCTTTTTATTATCGATAATCGGATATTTTTTAAATAGATTATAGTGTTTATATAATATGCAGTCTTTATCAAATATAATAGAGGTGCATAAAAATAAGAAATATTTAGCACTTACTTTAGCTCTTGCTATTTTTATTATCTTATTTATGAATATTTTACCCAATTACAGTCTATTAAGAGGAACCCTTGCTAGTGGAAATATTAGCCTATTTTTTAATATTTTAATAAATTTAGTTCCAGGGGTATTTACAAATAACAATTTAGTCTCTTTATTTACTACATTTTCAACAGCAATATTAACCGGAATTAGTATATCCTTATTAGTCTTCAAATTTAGGAGTGTAAAGGAATTGAAGATTAAAGAATCAGGAACAATAACAACAGGGGCAATTGTTGGTTTATTATCTTCTGGATGTTCAGCTTGCAGTGTTGGGTTACTAGCATCATTGGGTTTAGTTGGTGGATTAGCTACATTACCGTTTAAAGGTTATGAGGTATGGTCTTTAGGGGTAATATTATTGGGGGTTTCAATTTATATGACATCAAAGAGTATTTCACAAAATAATTCATGTAAAGTAAATATATACAAAAAGAATTAAAATAAGATGAATTTGACTTTATTGAACGATAATTGATGTAAAATGCCCTTATTTTGAGTAAAAAAAGCAATATAATGGATTGTTATTAATGCTAAATTTAAATATATGAGAAAGAATGAATTATGTATGGTAAGAAAAACTAAACATATTAAAGTATTGAATATAAAAGATAAAGAGGGTGGACTAGTAAAAAATACATTTAATATACTAAAACAGCAGTGGGTATATCTTTTGTGTGCTTGGATTATTACTCTGGTAGTATATTCTTTCTTTTATGGTCTGTGGAAAATACCGTTATTAGATTTTGGCATCGGTAGGATGTCAAGAGTTACATTTGGAGATTATTTATTCTTATTTACTATAACATTACTTATAGCAATTCTTCTAACCATCGGCAAATTTGAAAGGTTAACTAAGCTAAAGCATGAGGGCAGGGTTCTTGGTTATGGTAGCAGTACATTTGGCGGTATTATCTCTGCTGCATGTCCAGTTTGTCAGGGTATAACAATAGCAGCATTAGGAAGTAGCTTATTTACAATACCTTTAAATTTTTTAACCCCTTATTTAGGATTTCTTAAGGTGGTAAGTATTGCTCTTTTAGGCCTTGCTGTTTTTTTTAAAGCAGATTCTATATATCTGAAAACATGTTCTGTGGTGGCTATAAAAAAGATTAAATTAATAAAAACTACAAAAAAATCATTTGAAGAACCGTTGTTATTCAGGAATAATCTGGTATTTGCTTCATTTGTAATATTAACAATTCTTCTTGTTTTCAATCAATTTCTAATTCCTAGAGCATTTGCTTCTACTGTTGTGGGAAGCGGAGGTTCATTTAGTTTAGGTATATTTGAAATAGGTCCTAAAACAACTTTGAAACCAATGCCTTTAGCACAAGGTGAATCACCAGTAATTTCCGGTTATAAAACAAAGGTTAAATCTTTGCCAACAATAAGTGAATTACAAATGACACCATCTACTGGAGATCCTATTCAGGATCTTTCGAATAATATAATTCCCAGAGGAACACCATGGTACGGAGCTGAAGCTGGTGTGAGTTTTGATGATCCTATAACAGCTCAAAATCTATGGAAAAAAGGAGAAGCTATACAACTTGATGCGGCACAAGAAGAAAGATGGAAAAGAATTGTAAATTCATTTAGCTGCGATTATTGCTGTGGTTCTCCACAAAGACCTACAATAATAACACAGTGTGGTTGTGCACATGCTGCAGCTGCAAGAGGTATGGCTAAATGGCTTATAAAGAACTATGGTGATAAATACTCTGATGAAGAAATCTATGGTGAAATGGCAAGATGGTACGCTTTATGGTACCAGCAGGGCACAATTAAGAGAATTTTGGATGAATCTAGTCTTAATTAATATTATTAAAATAATATGGGAGGTAAAAAATGGAAAGGAAAGAAATTTTGACTGTAGTGTTGGTAGGGGTATTGCTTTTGACGGTAGCAGTACAAACAGTACAGTTGATTGGATTAAGCAACGCACAAGTAATTACGCCATCGACTGCAAGTGCTAAAACAAGTGTGTATAGTGGTGGTGCGCAAGGCAGTGCAAATGGAGGCGGAAGCTTAGCGAATTTACCGTCGATGGTTGGCGGTTGTTGATTTTTAAGGTATAAGAAATGAAAAAGAATATTTTTAATAGTTTACTGTATGTAGTAATAGCATTAGTTTTTATTTTTTCTGTTACCAATATTTATCTAATTAATACGCGATTTAAAAAAGTAGGAGAAGCAAAAGAGACAGCTAAAGAAATGCTTCGTCCAGCAACTCTTGAAGTAATTAAGATTGTTCATTCTGACTGTAAAGATTGTTTCGATATTCAAAAATCTCTTGACTTAATAAAAAATCAAAATGTGAACATTACGAAGGAAAATTCAGTTAATTTTGAATCTGAAGAAGGAGGTAATCTGATTAAATCTTATAAATTAATAAAAATTCCTACATTAATTGTTAGAGGAGAAATTAATAAATCAGATCAATTAATCAAATTCTTTGAAAAAAATGGTGTTATAATTAATAACAATACTGCGATTTATACAAATATTAATCCACCTTTTTATGATGTTGTAAAGGATGAAGTTGTTGGTAGAGTGAAGATTATTAATCTTGTTGATTCTTCATGCGAATTATGTATACCTCTTATTCAAGTTGAGAAATCATTAGCGAATGTAGGTGTTGCAATTTCTGAAAGTGATTCATATGAATATAATTCAGATGAGGCAATGGAGTTAATTAGAGAAATGGGTATTACGAAAATTCCAGCGATATTAATATCCACAGATTTAGATCATTATAAAGATGTAAAAAAGCAAATACAGAATCTTGCCGGAGAGCCTAAGAATGGATATTATACCATACATTCGTTAAATCCGCCTTATAGATATTTAGAAGAAGATAAAATAGTTGGTTTAGTCAATCTTATAATGTTGACTGATAATTCATGCAAAGAGTGCTATGATATAAAACTTAATGAAAATGTACTAAAAAGATTTGGTATAGCTGTAGATAAGATAGATACTTATGATATTTCATCAGAGGATGGTAAAGAATTTCTATCTAGGTATAAAATAACTAAAGTTCCTATGATATTGGTTTCACCAGATGTTGAAGTTTATCAATCTTTTGTTCAGGTTTGGCAAAATGTTGGTACTGTGGAAGAAGATGGCTGGTATGTTATGAGGAATCCCGAGGTTTTAGGAAATTATAAAGATTTGACTACAAATAAAGTAGTTAAAAGACAAGTTGCTATTCCTCAACAAGTTCAATGATGGCAAATAAAAGATTAGCTATTACGATCGTATTCATAATAATTTTAATAATTGGGTTTTTAATTTATAGTCGGATTAATCCAAAAGAGGCTAATGAAAAATATGAGAGACCTTCGTCTTTAGATGTGGTAGAGCAATATTTTAGTTCATGGAGTAATAAGAATTATCCTAATATGTATGCGACAATATCTGATGGATTTAAAAAAATAGAACCGACAGCAAAAAATTTAGCGACATTTGAAGAATATACTAAATCCCAAAAAATAGATAGTATTAATATGTTGTCAATCAAAGAAAAGTCAAATGATGGGAATACGGCTATTGTAGATTATTCTATAGAATTTGTATTGTCATCGGGCGGGATAAATAAATTTGATGGATCATTTAGCTTAAAATATAAGCAAGGCGATGTAATACCCGGATGGAAGCTTATACATCCTTATGGAGATAATATTGACTTAAGTTAAAATCATGAAAAAAATTAAAAAGAATAGAAAAAAATTAAAGAAAGAGTCAGCAAGTAAAGGTGAAAAGTTTATAATGGTTTTCTTAGTTATCGTATTTATAATCTCCATATTCGCTATTTACTATGCTTCTAAGTCTTTAATATTTGGTAAAAAAGATAATTCAGCTAGTCCAGAGAATCCTATGGTTGGAGGAATGAGTAAAATGTCCTTTACCACTTTTGATGTACAACTTGCTAAGAAATTAATGGATGAGAATGGAGATGGTAAATGTGATAGTTGTGGGATGCCGGTTGAAATGTGTATAGATTCTGGAGAATTGGAGTGCAGCATGGACTCAAAATCGACTATTGGTAAATTAGACTCTGCGCATATTCATGCTGATTGGAAAGTTTATATCAATAGTGAGCCATTAGATTTTACTGGAAAAGACCATATGACAGGGATGAAATCAGGTTCTTCCGTTAGTAGCTTTATTCATGTAGATTCTGGCGCACCTGCCCCAGAAAAAATAGGAGATATATTACATATGCACGCCAAAGGTGTTTTTTTATGGATATTTTTTGAAAGCTTAGGAATGAAATTTAATAAAGATTGTCTTACAATCGAAAGCGGAGAGAAATATTGTAATGATGGGACCAATACACTCAAGTTTTATGTTAATGGCGAACTAAATAGCGAATTTGAAAATTATGTATTTAATGACTTAAATAAAATACTTATAAGTTATGGTGATGAAACAGGGGAAGAGCTACAACAACAGTTAAATTCAATAACAGATTTTGCTAAGGTACATTAAAACATAGTTTTACAGACAAGATTTATATGTATATAGTTAAAAACTAAGAAGTCAATAATGCGTTTTGGTAATTTTACAGAATATTTAGAATTTGAATAAAAGAATTAAAATAAATTTTATCATGAAAAGAAAAAAATTTCGTTATTTAAAAGAAAAAACTGTTGGAGTTTCAAGCAGCATTTCTGGTGCAACCAGTGTTTTAGGGAGCTATCAGATTTGTCATAATATTTGCTTAGGACTCATCGCATTACTTTCTATAATAGGAATAACCCTTGTTGGTATGCCTCTACTTTTCTTAACTAAGGTTGCAATTCCATTTTGGATTATCGCTTTTTTGCTTTTGATTCTTACTTTATTTTTTTATTTTAAAAAAGGATGTATATCAAAGAAGTTGATCATATTTAATAGTGGACTTATCATCGCTGGTATACCATTCAAACAAGTCCTTCATTTTAGTAAATATTTCATGATCATTGGCGGTTTATTTGTAACATACAGTTTAATTTTATATTTTATGGATAAATTTAAAAGGCATAAAAACTCTAAAAATATTCATTAGGGATATGTAAAATATGAAAGATATTATATCTGCTGAAGAATTGAAACTAAAATTAAAAGAACACTATATCATTGATGTGCGTGAACCAGATGAGTATATACAAGACCATATAGAAGGTGCCATAAATATCCCTTTAGGAAAGCTTATTCGAGACGAACCAAAAGGAATAGTTCCTAGAGATAAAAAGGTTCTTTTGCATTGTAAATCTGGTCTAAGGGGCAGTATGGCTTTGGAATTTCTTAAGAATAGAGGGTATAGTAATATAGTAAATCTTGAGGGGGGATTTGATGCATGGAAAATTGCTTGTAGTCTGTAGAAAGATTTAAATAACTATAAATATATTAAATTGTGAAGTAGAATGGATAATAAAAAAATCGGATTAACTATTATTGTATTATCAATAATACTATTTTTTATTTTATCTAGTTTTATGGGTGGAGTAGAGAATAGAGCTACACGAGCAAGTTGTTATGAAAATAAAGAGTGTAAAAGTTTAGGCACCGCCTTAAATTACTCCCATCTGGGTGTTGGTATCATGTTTGCTTTATTTTCTTTAGGAGTTTATTTGATATTTTTTAGTAGAAATGAGCAAGCTTTGCTGGATAAATTAGAAAAGGAAAAAGATAATTTTGTAAGAGAAGACAAACTTAAGATAATTGCGATGATGCTAGATAAGAATGAGCAAAAGGTATTTGATGTAATAAAGGAACAGGAAGGAATAACACAGAATATGATAAGGTTCAAAACAGATTTGTCAAAAGGATCTGTAAGCCAGATATTATCTAATTTTGAGAAGAAAAATCTGGTAAAAAGAGAGCCTAATGGCAAAACATATTCGGTATATTTGATAAAGGATATTTAGCTTCTATAAACGATAAGGGGTTTAAATTCGTCTTCTTTTAGGAAAAGAGAAGGTTTTTAAATAAAGTTATTAAGGGAAATTTTATATATAGATATTTTAATGAAAAATTGGGGTGGATTAAAAATGAGTGAAGAGCATATTCAAATGAAGAAAGATCAGCATACAAAACACAAAGGTAAAAAGGTTACTTTGGAATTGCATGAATTAACATTGTGGAGGGCAGGAACAATAGTTTTTGCTGTATTATTTCTAATATCAATACTGACAGGTGGTTTTGGTG
>CAYIFT010000051.1:0-6200 GCA_964362765.1 Candidatus Woesearchaeota archaeon
TATGCTGGAACTCCCAAAATTTGTAAATGTCTCCGATGTATTTCAGAATAAGTTCCTCCTGGAGATGTTATTATGATTGGCTTTTTTGACTTTTTATGAATATCCCCTATGAGATTAATTATATCTGGTGAAACTGTTGGAACTTGCATCATTAAGGCGATCAATAGAATCCCAATGTCTTTTTCTTTTAAACAAGTTTCAATTGCAACTAAATAATCTTCAGTAGAAGCATTCCCTGTTAAGTCTATCGGATTATTTATCGAGGCAATCGGTTTAAGTTTAGATTTAAGAACATTAAAAGAACTCTTTGACAGAGAAGCTGACCTTAGATTGTTTTTAATAACAGAGTCTATACATAAAATACCAACACCGCCTGCATTAGTTATTATTTGAACTTTATTGGAGGAAGGTTTGGGAGAGTTTGCAAGTGTATTAGCAGCGTTAAATAAGGTCTCATAAGAATCAACTTCAACAATACCAGTTTGTTTAAAAGCAGCTGTGTATATTTCTGATGAACCTGCAATAGAAGCTGTATGGGATATTACTGCTTTTGAACCTTCTTCTGTTATACCGCCTTTAATTGCCACTATTGGTTTAACTTTAGACACTTTCTTAGAAACTTCCATGAATTTTTTTCCATCTTTTATTCCTTCAATATAAAGGCAAATTACTTTTGTTGTTGGATCTTTATTTAGATATTCAAGAAGATCGGATTCTTTGATGTCCAATCCATTTCCGTAACTTATAATTTTAGATACTCCAAAGTTTTCTTTTGCCATAATATCTGGAATAGATGAACCTACTCCACCACTTTGAGTTATGATAGAGATATTGCCTGGTCTAGGGCGGGCCATCCTTGATCGTGGAAGAAAAAATGTATCAACATTAGAATAAAGATCAAGAACACCAAGACAATTTGGGCCGATTAAGCGAACTTTGTTTTTCTTGATGATTTCTCCAATTTTCTTTTCGGTTTCTACATTGCCTATCTCTGAGAAGCCGCCGGTAACCATTATCAGACTCTTGATTTTTTTCTTAATACAATCTTCAACCACCTTTATACTGATGGAGGCTGGTATAACTATCACAGCCAGATCAATCTTTTCTTTAATGTCCAGTATCGATTTATAGCATTGTATACCTAATATTTTATCAGCATTAGGATTAATTGGAAATATCCTGCCTTTATATCCATATGAAACAAAATTCTTCAGGATAACATGGCCTATCTTAGTTGGACTTCTAGATGCACCTATTATTGCAACAGACCTAGGATTAAAAAAAGCCTCTATTATTATCACCCCTTTATTTGGATGATAAAATCTTGTATTTATAAAATCTTGGTTTTAAACCATTAAAGGAAAAATACGTAGTAATGAAAAATCGTAAAGTATTTAAAGACAAATAAACTTAAATCTCAATTGAAATATTTAGTAAATCCAGCAATCAGGTTTAACAAGCACCTGAAAAGCTGCATGTAAATTGTTGTAATAAAGAAGGAAAAGGCGTGAGGGAAAAAGATGAGAAAGGTATTAATTTTATTTTTAATTGTGATTTTTTTAGTTAGTAATGTTTCTGCAGAATTTTTCAGAGGCGTAACAAAGGGAAGCTATGCAGACAAAGTTAAAACAAGAATTACTGATGATGTTGTTAAAATAATTAAAGAAAACCCTTCAAGATTTTTTAGCATAATCGATATAACAAAGAAAGGAAATAGATTTATAAAGGTATCACAGCTTTCTGATGCTGAATTAAAGAGAATATTGGCTTACGAGGCAAATAAACCAGTTTTAGATGGTGCAATCAGCTTTTTAAAAATGAAAAATAGATCTAGTTCTAATGTTATAAGGGATGTGCCTGGCAAGCTATTTATTTCGAGGTCTTTTATTCGCGAAAAGAAGGGGATTGGGGAGTATTCATTAGTAGAAGATAAATTATCAGATGCTCAGCTTAATAATATACTAAAGCAATGCTGGAACAATGGAAGAGGAACATTTTATGATCTTATCACAAAGAAAAATCTGATGCTCGGTAGATATACACACGACCAATTAAAAGAATTGATTAGATTAGGTCCAAGGCAGAATAAGTGCATTATCAGTGCAGTCAGATAAATTTTTATTCTTTAGTTAATTAATATGTGGGGGAGCTTTTTATTCTAGTCGCGCTCTATTAATAATAATCCGGGGTCTTCTAGATGCTCTTTTACTGCATTTACGAATTTTGCTGCTTCTGCGCCATCTAAGACACGATGATCAAATGACAGAGATACAGGAAGTATGTGTCCTATCTTAATCTTTCCATCTAAAACTACTGGCTTTTCGCAGATTTTGCCTACAGCAAGGATTGCAACTTCCGGATAATTTATAATCGGGGTTGCAAATATGCCACCTAAGCTTCCTATATTTGTTATCGTGAATGTTCCTCCTTTTAAATCCCCCAGATCTATAGTGCGATTCTTTGCTTTTTCAGATAATTCTTGCATTTCCTTTGCGATATCAAGAATACTTTTTTCATCTGCGCCTTTTATTACAGGAACCATTAGACCTTCTGGAGTATCTATTGCAAAGCCTATGTTGTAATACTTCTTCAAGATAATCTCTTCATGCTCATCATCTAATGTAGCATTAAGATAAGGATGATCCTCTTTCATTGCTGCTATAACTGATTTTATTATAAAAGGAAGATAAGTTAATTTGATTCCTTTCTTTTCAGCATTCTTTTTCTCACTCTCTCTTAATTTAACAAGCTTTGTGACATCAATTTCATCCATATGTGTGACATGAGCTGCTGTATGAACAGACAGCGACATTTTTTTAGCTGTAGATTTTCTGATACCTTTTAAAATAACATGTTCGATGTGACCATATTCATCGTATTTTCTGACCTCTCTTATTTCTGTTTTCTTTTCTTCTTGTGTAGATTCTGTATGGAAATTCCTAATATCATCTTCTGTGATTCTGCCACCGATGCCAGTGCCTTGAACTTTTTTAATATCAACACCTAGTTCACGAGCTAATCTTCTTGTTGCTGGGGTTGCAAGAACTTTAATATCTTGTTTGGTTTGAGCTTCTTTGATTATTCCTTCAGCAGATTTAGAAATTGCAGGAATAACTTCTTCTTCATTTTCCTCAATTACTCCGACTACACCAATAGATCTTTTCTCTTTAATCTCTTCTTTCTTAATCTCTTTAATTGGAGCCTTTTCTTCTTTTACAACTTCAATAGAATCTGTCTTTTCTCCTATAATTACGAAGACTTCACCCACCTTAATTGTATCTCCTTCTTTATGAAGCAGTTTGAGAATCTTTCCTGGTCTTGGAGACGGAATTTGAACAATAGCTTTGTCAGTTTCTACTTCAGCAATAATTTGATCTTGTCTTACTTCATCGCCTTCTTTGACATGCCATTTAACTATCTCTCCTTCAGCAATACCTTCTCCTACATCTGGAAATTTGAATTCGTACATTTAGCCTCTTTATCTTAGGAATATTGTATCTGGAATATTTTTAAAGTGCTCATCCCCTGTCAAAATTTTTGCTTTTTCTTCATTTGCTGTCAATAATACAATTACATCTGCAATTCCGATTGTTGGAATCTCTTTTTTTGTCCTATTATAAAATGAACCAAATTTTAATATAAATTTTTCATTTAAACCTGTTATTCTTGAATTGATTTTTATGAAATCTAAGTATCTTCTAAAGTCCCAAACTTCTTTATCAGCCCTGTAGCTTAATTCTAGTAAAACAATAAAAGGTGTTATCGGATCTTTTTTAAGGTAGGACTCAACTATTTTACCTTCTTCTGAGCCTAAGAAGTATTCTATCCATGCATATGTATCAAGTACTACACTCATGCCTCCTCTCCCCAAATTTTATGTCTTTCTCTTGTTGTGAACTTTTTGGTTTTACCTTTAAGGGCTCCAAATAAAGAAGCTGGTGTTTCTTTTGCTTTGTGTATCATTTTTAGGATTAGCTCGTTAAATGAGGCTGTTTTTTCCTTTTCTTTAAGCTCTTCGAGGAGTTCGTATGTTTTTTCCCGCAAGGCTATGGTTTTCATATAATTTATAAGTTATAATTTATATATAAATCTTTTGATTGCATTGAATTTAACAAATTTTTAAAAGTTTGCTACTTTTTCTATCGCTTTTAGCACCCTGAATGAATCAGGAAGATATTCATTTTCTAATTTGTAAAGAGGCATTACAGTATCAAAACCAGTAACTCTCTCAATTGGGGCTTCTAAACTTAGAAGAACTTTTTCTGCTAGTATTGCAGCGATTTCTGATGCGAAGCTACAGGTTCTTGGAGCTTCTTGAATAATAACTACTCGACCAGTTTTATTAACTGAGCTAAGAATTGCTTCTTGATCAAATGGAAATAAAGTTCTCATGTCAATAACTTCGCACACCACACCTTGAGACTTAGCTAATTCAGCTGCTTCTAAAGTTGGGCGCATCATTGCTCCCCACGAAATTAAAGTAACATCAGTGCCTTCTAGAACTTTGTTAGCTTTTCCTAGAGGAATTGCGTAGATTTCTTCAGGAACTTCTTGTTTTACTGAACGATAGATTTTCTTAGGTTCTAGAAATATTACTGGATCAGGGTCTCGAATTGAGGAAATAAGCAATCCTTTTGAATCATAAGGGGTGGACGGAATTACAACTTTTAATCCTGGAATGTGAATATATAAAGCTTCCATACTTTCTGAGTGATGTTCTGGAGCATGAATTCCACCTGAATAAGGGGCTCTTAAAACTATCGGACAGCTAAATCTTCCTCGAGACCTTGTTCTGATGCGAGCTGCATGAGAGATTAATTGTTCCATTGCACCATAGATAAAACCATCAAACTGGATTTCTGCTACAGGTCTTAAGCCATAAGCTGCCATTCCAATTGCTGTTCCGACTATTGCAGATTCTGCTAGAGGAGTATCAAGAACTCTGTTAGGACCAAATTTTTGATATAAACCTTCAGTAACCCTGAAGACTCCTCCATCTTTTCCTACATCTTCTCCTAGAACAATTACTTTATCATCTCTTTCCATTTCTTGTCTTAAAGCCATGTTAATTGCTTGGACTATTGTTATCTTTTCTGGCATTTTTACCTTCTTTTTGTTTTTTTATATCAGATAAATAATCAAGCTGTTCTTTCAATATTGGAGGAATATCTGCAAAAGTATTTCTGAAAAAATCTTCAAAGCTTGGAGCTGGCTGGGATTCCATTTCTTTTACAGCTTCTTCAACTTGATTAGTTGATTTACTTAAAATTCTATCTTCATAATCTTGGGTCCATAATTTTTTGGATTCCATATATTTTCTTAATCTATCAACAGGATCTTTTTTCTTCCATGCTTCTAATTCTTTAAGATCTCTGTATCGAGAAGCATCATCTGCTGTTGTATGATCGCTCATTCTATATGTTACACATTCGATTAAAGTTGGACCTTTTCCTGATCTTGCTTTATCCAATGCTTCTTTTGTTGCTTTGTAAACTGCAAAGATATCATTACCATCAACTTGAATTCCTTGAAAACCATAGGAGATTGCTTTTTGTGCAATAGTTTCTGATGCTGTCTGCTGTTTTCTTGGAAGTGAGATTGCCCATTGATTATTTTGACAAATGAAAACACAAGGTAATTTAAGAACACCTGCAAAGTTTAATGCTTCATGAAAATCTCCTTTTGAAGATCCGCCATCACCAAAATAGACTAAAGAAACTACTTTATGCTTTAAATATTTAGATGCAAATGCTGCTCCAACTGCATGAGGAATTTGGGTTCCGACTGGAATTGAGATTGGAAAATTGTTAACATTTTGAGAGAATTTCTGACCTCTTTCATCTCCTGCCCAATACATCATAATCTGATACATTGGGGTATTTCTTACGATTAATGAACCAGATTCTCTGAATGAGGGAAACATCCAGTCTTCTTTACTTAGAGCATATGCTGAACCAACTTGAGATGCTTCTTGTCCAAGAACAGCAGCATAAGTCCCCATTCTTCCTTGTCTTTGTAGACTTATACATTTTTCATCGAATTTTCTTATTAATATCATGAATTCATACACCGCTTTGATATCATCATTTGATAATTTAGGCATTAATTTTTCATCTATTTTGCCAGATTCATCTAGAATTTGCAGATACTGAACTTCGAATTTAGATACAACTTTATACACCATTTTTTGCCTCTTTTTA
>CAYIFT010000052.1:0-6062 GCA_964362765.1 Candidatus Woesearchaeota archaeon
GCTAACTGCTCTCTTCCAGACAAAGTGTTGGCAAATAATCTTAAATTTCTAGCTAACTCCATTTCAGGTGCTCCTGCACCTGCTACTACTTTTCCAGATTGCAATGCGGCTGCAATATCACCCAAAGCATCATTCATTGCCCTCTCTACTTCATCAACAACATGCTGTGTTCCGCCTCTAACTAAAATTGTAACTGCTTTAGGATTCTTGCAGTCTCTTACATAGGTCATCATCTCATCTCCAATTTTAATTTCTTCTACCAAACCTGCAAATCCTAAATCTTTGCTTGAAAGATCATCTAAATTTGTAACAACACTTCCGCCTGTTGCTTTAGCTAATTTTTCCATGTCAGATTTCTTTGCTCTTCTTAAAGCATAAACTCCTGCTTTAGCCAAAAAATGCTGGGCAATGTCATCAATTCCCTTCTGGCAAACTAATACATTTGCTCCTGAACTAACTACCTTATCAACCATTTTTCTAAGCATCTTTTCCTCTTGCTGTATGAAAGCTTCCATTTGATCAGGGCTTGTAATCTCAATTTTTGCATCAGTCTCAGATTTTCTAACTTCTAAAGCAGAATCTACTAAAGCTATCTTAGCATTTTTCAATTTCTTAGGCATTCCTGAATGAACTCTTTCCTTGTCTAGTATAATGCCTTGAATTAATTCAGAATCTTCTAATCCTCCACCAGTTTTTTTCTCAATCTTAACATTATCTATGTCAATAGAATTATCATCTTCAATAATCTGTTTCACTGCTTTTACGGATAATTCAGAAAGATGTTCTTTAGCCCTTTCAGCACCCTTTCCTGTCATTGCTGTCTGGGCTATCTTCTTTAGATTACCTTCATCTTTAACAGAAATATCTTCAGCAATATTATTCAAAATTGTCTGTGCTTTCTCAGCAGCAAGTCTATAACCTCTTGCGATTACAGTAGGGTGAATCTCTTGGTCTAGTAATCTCTCAGCATTCTTCAGTAATTCACCTGCTAATACAACTGCTGTAGTTGTTCCGTCTCCAACCTCATCTTCCTGGGTTTTAGCTACTTCCACAATCATTTTTGCAGCTGGATGTTCTATCTGCATCTCTTCTAATATTGTAACACCATCGTTTGTAACAGTAACATCGCCTAAAGAATCCACAATCATCTTGTCCATTCCTTTAGGACCTAGAGTTGTTCTTACAGTTTCAGCTACTAGTTTAGCAGCCATTATATTTGTTCTTTGAGCATCTCTTCCCATAGTTCTTGTATAACCTTCAGGTAAGATAAATATAGGTTGTGCTTGCTGTGTCATTTTTACATACCCCCATACGATTTTTTAGAAATAATATAAAATTTGTTATTAACTACTTATATATAAAGCTTTCGGGACTAAATTTATATAGTAGTTAATACTACAAAAATGTAGTCAAAAAGATAGGTGATAACTTTGTTGTTCAAATCGATAAAGAAAAGCGGACATTACATCAAAGAGCACGAAAGAGAAATCCCATGGAGCGAAGTTGTGACAGTGATTTTAAAATCTGCTAAAAATATGCGTAAAAGGGGAAATAAAATTGAAATAGAGAATAAAGGTTATTATATCCTTTGTCAGATCAAAGATAAAGACCTTTACGTAATAAATGCAAAAAGAAAAAGGTGATGAAATATGAAATGCCCAAACTGTAAGACAGAAATGGAAAAAGTTAATGTAAATATAGAAGGAGCCTCACAAGAAGTATTAAGCTTCCAGTGCAATAAATGCGGTTACGTTGAATTCGAACAAGAATCTGCAAATAAGGCTATTCTAGAATTGAAAGTAAAAGAAACTCCATTAAAGATTAAACAAAAGATTATAAAATTATCAAAAGACAGACTAGGAACTTATTTTAATAGCAATATAATAAGAAGCCTAAATCTTAAACCTGGCGAAGAAATTTATGTATCTATTCCAGATAAAAAACACATAATTATATCACTTAGAGAAGAATGATTTTTCGGGCTTTGGCTATAAACTATCACATTGGACATAAAGTGTTTATAGTAGTTCAAAATCTATTTTTTGTTTACTGTATTAATAGCTCAAGCAGCGTTAATACTAATCCTAACTGGCAATATCAAATCAATGTCTTTAAGATTTACAGATTTTTTCTTAAACCCTAAAATACCAATACTTTTTATTTCGTCTGTCTTTTCGTCTTTCCTTATAAATACTCCCGGTTCTATTTCAGTAGCGTAACATTCTATTGGTTTTCCTACACATATCTCTAGAAAATCTCCTTCCTCATCATAATGTACCCTCATTGGCTCTTTCATAGTATATTTCTCACAAAGTTAGCATAGATTCTTTATTCTTCTATCGTTGTAAGAATTTATTCTTATACTAGCTTCTTCTTTTTTCTCATTTATCTCTGCAACAGCTCTATCAACATTTACCTTAGAATTAACAAGTGCATCCCTATTCTGCATTAATAGGTTACCCTGATACTCTAAATTATTTCTTAGATCAGTGTAACATCCAAAAATTAGACCAAAAAAACCGCACTGGCCGTAAGCCTTCCCATCATAAAATAAATCTAATCTTCTGGTATAAGTTCCTTGAAGAGAATTAATATATTCATAGTAAGTATTATGGGCCTTGTCACAATAGATTCTTATCTTATCATTCATATTGTCTATATTCAAATAATTTTTTACTCCTTTATTAATAATACTTTTGCTTGTAAACTCTATCGCAATTAGATTATCTCCCTTTATCTTCTCAATATTTTCTTCAGTTACCTTGCTGTCGCATTCCAGTCTATAAGAACATGTTAATGGTTTAAAGCAGAAAAAATCCTGCTGTCCAAAACAGCATGCTCCTTTAGCATATCCGCATCTTTCTTCTTCTAATTTAGCAAATACAACAGATAAATAAAGATCATAATAATCGTGATTAAAAGAAATTCCTATACCGGCTAAATTATTTGAATCATCTAATATTATATCTTTGTAAGCTTGGTTGCCCATCAGATTATTAAAAATATTGCTCGCTAGTTTCTCTTGATTGAAATTCTGATCCAAGGTAACTAAATTAATTAATTCCTTAACATCTTCAAATTTAAAAGATACTTTGTTAGCTTTGTATACCCTATCAATAATTCTGTTTCCATTCAGATCAAAATCACTGAAATACACACTAGAAGCCATATCATTCGAATGCTTCTGAGCTTCATCATTCAACACAGGAACTATTGTTAATTCATCAGATTTACCTGCTTTTTTCCTCTCTTTTCTTATTAAATCAAAAATGTCATTGCTTAGTCTGTAAACATCTAATGTTCTTTTCGGTATTTCCACCAACTTCTCTTCCTGAATAGGTTCTTGTACAACTTCTTTCTTTAATCCAACTTTTTCTTTTATTTTATCAAAATTCATTATTGTAAAGGCTATAATAAATATCAGAAGTACCAAAAAAATATAAGGTTCTGCCTGGCCTTGTTTTTTCATTTTAATTTTATTCTAAATCTGCTCTTCTTATTATGGAAATATTCCCAAGCAACTATAACACTCATTACCAAGAACATAAATACTATTAATGAAATTGCATTTCTCTGTTCTCTTTCTGGTCTGAAAAATTGTGCTACTCCTCTTGTGAATGGGAATGGTTCTTCTCTTTGAGGCCTCTTCCTCTCATCTTCTTCAAGTTCTAAAGGTTCTTCCTCTCTCAATATCCCGATTAACAAAACAACCTTATTAACATTTATCCTTAAAAGCTTGACAAGTATGTCTGGTCTATCATCATTATTCAAATCAAATCTCTTTTCCTCATTAATTTTTAGCGCTGTTATCATTCCTAGAGTATCTAATTTGATATCAACATATTGATCTACCCTGTTTATCTTCAATAAGGTTAGCGAATAATCTTTTGGTCTTCCATCTATAAAGATAGTGAATATAACTCTTTCATTAACTCCGATCTCAACATCTTTGATTTTTTCTATTAATCCAATTATTTTTCTTACCAGTGCTGTTCCACCGCCACCCCCTCCACCTCCTCCAGCACTTCCGCCTCCGCTTCCTCCACTTCCTCCGCCACCACCTCCTGCTCCCTCATAACTACTAAAGTGAGTAACACTAAATTTTAACCTATTATTGCTATAACTTATAATTTCGCAAATACTTGCTGGACAATCTGCACCATCCCTTAGAATTTTTGGATTTGAAAATGTTATATTATAAAATGTTATATTTGTCGACTTATTTAAATTCGGCACTGCAGTGCTATTAATCGAAATAAAATTATTTGTAAAAACAATATGAAGATTCAAATTAATGGGGTGATCTGTTTCATTATCATCTGTAAGATTAGTAACGCCGCCAAATCCAAGTGTTCCAAAATCAGGTACTGTTAATGTTAAATTTGATAAACTTCCTAATGCTGTACAGTCAAAATCATTAAGAGTTAAATTTGTTGAACCTTCGTAATCAAACTTACTCCAATTAACATTGCAAGGTAAGGAAGCATTAACACTAAAAGTTAAATTTGCACTATTTAGATTATTCAAAGTATCATTAGCAAATATCCTTAATATATTTGATCCCATTGCTGCACTTATATTTGAATCATTTAAACCAGTATTATCTAAAGTTAATGTAGAATTAGCACCATTATTTATATTATAATAAGCTGTAGAAACATTATTTGTATCAGTTGTATTAACTAATAACTGTATAGACGTGTTTTGTTCATAAGTCTTATTCTCTGGTTTTGTTATTGTTATTGCAGGTCCATCATTGTCAATAGTTATCGAAAGTCCAGTAGTCCCAGAAGTTGCTCTAGCATTTATCACAGCAGCAGAACTTATCTTATTACCCTGATTGAATGTAAATATGCTAATTAAAGAAATCACAATCAGAATTGCTATCGTCCCTATTAGAAATCTTCCCATCGCTAGAGCGAAAATTCATCTTTTAACCTTTGCAGATCATACTTCTCTTTATGCTTCCTGACCCATTTGTATAATATTATTATAATAATCACGAGGAATACTGCTAATAACACAGTTTGCCTGTCACTCTTAACACCTAATATCTCTCCTGGTTCTTCTATTTTTGGTTGAGGCACTATCTCTTGTTGCACATTTGCTGTATCTGTTGGCGGTCTTACTCCGTCAATGATAACCCTAAATCTTTTCTCCAATCCTGTAGCTAGTTGTACTTGCTGAACATCTGGCGAAGCAATGGTTTTAACCATAAAATCCACAATATATTCGTTCTTCGTAATACCAAGGGGGATATAAATTTCTATATTCACAGGAATATCATTTCTGCCATAAGGTATACTGTATAACTCTAAACCATCAGCCACTCTCGCAATCTCTGCACCTTCCAGCATTTCAACTTTCGCATTGATATCTTTTTCTCCAACCATGTTCTGCAGCAGGAATGTTATAACTCTTTTCTCTCCAACATACATATGAATATTATCATCAAAGAAAGGGCTTGTTAAACCAAAAGAATAAACCACCGGACTAAGTAATAATAAAAATACTATCACCAAATTTATTATTTTATTTTGCATTTTTTACACCACAGATATTGTCCAAGCAGCTCCTCCTGTTGCTGAATAAGTTTGCGCTGGTAATACACTTGCTCCTGGAGCAGCCCTTAAGCACACATAAACTTGCTCTACTCCATTACCAGATCCTGTTCCGGCTGAATTATTTCCTCTTGGAAGTATTGTCTCTGCTATACTATAAACTGTGTTGTTTGCTAATTCAGGTGTAGTTGTATTGCATTCAGGATTAAATGCTGCTGTTTGATTACTTACTGAAAAGTTTGCAGCTGATAAATTATAACCTATTTGCGTTTCTCCCACTAATGTAATTGGTGTTACTCTCACATTGTTTGCAGTTATATTCGAATTTCCTGTATTGTTTACTAATATCGGATCATTGTTTGATGTTGTGTTAGTTGCTAACGCAGCTATTGATGGGAATGTTAATGAGCCTGGCCCAACAACTACAGCTAAAGTACTAAATAACCTAAAGTTTTGCACTGTATCATTTGCTATCAATTGTGCACCGTTATCAGCTATTGA
>CAYIFT010000053.1:0-5986 GCA_964362765.1 Candidatus Woesearchaeota archaeon
TCAAACACAATTTCTTTTAAAGGCCTTCTTCCTGATGGCTGTTCATAAGCTTGCATTTGTTCAGGAAGATCTTCTTTTTTCCCTGGCTTTCCAATTGCAATCATTGCCTCAACTTCATATTCGTCTGATAAACCTAATAATTCCTTTACTTTATCATAATCAAAACCTTCCATGCCGTGAACTACAAGATCTTTTCTTGATCCTTCCAAGGCTAAATTCTCCCATGCTGCTCCTGCATCAAAAGTATGTGTTCTTGCTGGATTTCCATTCCTGTCAAAAGTCTTCTTGGAAATCACAATTACTAACAGTGCAGCATTTTTAGCCCACGCCTGATTTCCTGGCACTAGAAGATTAAAAAAAGGTTCCCAATATTTTGTATTTCTCCTTGCATAAATAAAACGCCAATGTTGATTATTGTATGAAGATGGTGCCCATCTCGCAGCTTCAAATAAAGGCATGAACTCTTCTTCACTCAGTTCTTCTCCACTCATCGATCTAGGACTCCATCTATTCAAGATTAAAGGACTAATATCATAATCTGTTTTCCTGTCTGTTTTCATTTTGCATTCCTCCTGATTAAAAAACGAAAGAAGAAAGTTATTTAGCCTTCTTCAATTCATTAATTCTTTCTGATACGCCTTTTACTTCTTATTAAAGGTTCTTTTTATACTTTATATTAGTGTGCGCGAGCCGGGATTTGAACCCGGGTCTCAGGCTCTCATCGTCTTTTCCGAGATTTTCTTCAGAAAAGCTCTTGGAAGGCCTAAATTTTTGGCTCTGGGATCTGCCACTAAACTACTCACGCATCAGATTAAACCCATTGGAACCAGATTTAAAAAAGTTATTATTTGATGAATTTCTCAACCTTCTTAATCGATTTCTCCAATTCTTCTTCAGCCTTATATTTGAACTCTTTACCAGCTTTTTTCTCCATTTCTTTTACCTTCTGAATATTCACTATGGGCTTAATTAGTTGCTTCTCCTCTTTATTCCGAACCCCCTTAGAACCTTTCTTATATCTAAAATATAGATAAAAGAAAAATATCAGAATTACTATCAGGAATAATATCAATAATATCACACCAGTTTTACTCTCTCTGCAATCCTGTGGACAATTTTTCCTATTCTCTCCTCTGCTCTTATCACAAACATCATTCGGACAAAAAGGCAGCTCATCCAAAGAATCAATTATTCCATCATTATCAGAATCTTTCTCAATAATTTCTTCGCATTTCTTGCAAGGACCTCCGCAGTCTACTTCAGTCTCACCTTGATTCTTTATTCTATCATTGCAGCTCGGACAAGCTAAGCAAGGACCTCCGCAGTCTATATTTGTTTCATTCTGATTTTGTATTCTGTCAAAGCAAGTAGCACATTTTACACAAAGTCCACCGCAATCAACTCCTTCTTCATTTGCATCCTTTATCTTATTAAAACAATTCGCTCCTGCGCTTTGATTTATTTGACCACCACAACCTTCATCTGTTTGTCCATCGCAGTCGTCATCAAAAGAATTTCCTAATCCACTTTGTCCGCATAGGTCAGCTGGATAAGGCAATACTGCTCCCTGACAAGACTTCCATTGATTATTCACGCAATTTTGAATTCCAAATTCACAAATTCCTTGATTTGTACCCGGTCCGCACTGTCTTGTCTGTCCGCTTGTACATTCGCAGTCTTCATCTGTTAATCCATCACAATCATTATCTTGTCCATCATTGCAAACTTCATTAGAAGGACCTATCGCTCCATAGCAAATACTCCACTGTCCACTCTCGCATATCTGAATTCCAGGATCGCAAATACCCTCATTCAATCCTGTACAAACTCTTGTCTCCCCTTCCTGGCATTGCTGTCCTAAGACAAATATTAAATTTATTAATAAGAATATAGCCAATAACCAGATTTTTAACCTCATTTTTTAAGTTCTTTAAAAATATAATCTATCTGCTCCCTTGTCCATCCCTTATTCAGCAGGGTGCCTGTTACCTTCCCCTTGTCTATCCCTCTGTCCAAAGCATTCTTGACATAGCTCCTTAAATTACCCTCATCCGTTTTTGATATAAATAAAGACTTGATAGGCTTCTCTGATTTAAATTTTATTCCTCCTCCGAACTTGTTCTTAATCATATCCCACACTTGACCGAAGTTGTATTTTCCTTTGTAGTAATTAACATAGTAGATTATTATTGCAATTAAAACTAATCCGATGATCACTCCGCTCATTGGATATTTCTTTTTGCAGTCTGCAGGACAGGAATATTTATCTTCTAAATATAATTTTTCTCCTTCTGCTTCTACATAACTGCAAATTCCATCTCCGCACTCTGCTATATGAGGAGGCTGAACTTCCTCTAAATTCTGAGGCACTATCAAAGTCTTTAAATCCCCTAACTTTCCTACCATATCTTTTTTCACAGCATAATCAATATTTTGATCAAATAAGCTCTGGAATAACCATCTAACAATTGCTGGATTGCTTTGCTTAATTACCTCAGGATTTGTCTCAAATATAATGTCATTCAGTCTAGCCGCACTGTCAGGAATTATTTCTACAATATAAGCATTCGAAGCCTGGCTTGTTATCTTCTTTGTAATTAAAGTTCCTGATTCTTTAGTTCCGTCAAATTTAGTAACCTCATATAATTTAGCAGTTCCTTCCACTGTAGAAGCATCTTGAATCCTGTATAATTTATTCCTCGCAGCATCTGTTCTTTGATCTTGTAGTATAGCATCATCTACAATATCATTGATTCCTACAGGAATTGTGTCTGTTACGCTTTTACTTACTATTAATATTTTCGGCAAATCTTCTACTAAATCTTTAGCCTGATTTCTTATTGTATTTCTTTCTTGTACTTTTTGTTGCTCTGTCTTGTTGCTAGTATTCAATGAAATTAATTGATTCTTGAAAGAGGTTAACTGAGAAATTGCATCGCTGACATCTGATTTTATCTTTAAAGTTTCCAATATGTTTTCGTGTTTTCCTAGTATATCATTTAATATCCCTTTGTAAGCATCTGCTAAGTCTTCTGGCTTCTCTGTAGTTATATTTTGGTAAGTCTTCTTTATTGTGATTACTTTACTATGTGAAGGCCCAGGTTCGAAGCTTACTCTTAAAGTGAAATTCTTCTCCTGCTGTGTAATAATCGGTGTTACAATACTTAATTCTTCAATAGGCACTTCTAAAGAATAAGTATCATTGAGTAAATCTTCTCCGTCAATCTCAACAATTCCAGGATCGCTTGCAGTTCCATCATAGAAATTATTCTCTATAAACTGCGTTCCTCCAATCTGATATTTTAATTCTAAGTCACTCAATTGAATTATTCCTTTTGAATTTGAACTCACGCTTACAGGAACTACACAGATATTATCAACCGCCGTGCAAGTATTCAAGAAGCTTGAGATACTTATGTTGAATAAAAATTCAGTTAACCCCTCTGTAAAAGGAACCTGCTGGCTCAAAGTTCCTGAATAATTTCCAGCTTTAACTTTGATAAAAAAATCAGAAGGCTGTAAAGTGCAGCTTGTCTGTGAATTAGCCCCTAAGTTATTGCATTTATATCCTGAATTCTGATTATTGTCAGCTGCTAGTTTATATTGCTCTCCAGTTCCAACATGATTGTACACGCATACTAATTTATTTCCGCTGATTAATTTATTGAAATGAATCACACAATTATCATAATTTAAATCTGTGCTTGCTGGTTCAGGCAGATCACATTTATTTGCCCCTCCTTGTGCATTCACAGTATTTCCAGTTCCAGTTACAGAAAATATTACTGCCGATATATTTCCAGAACTTGTCGGACTGTTTAATCCATATTTAGCATGAATTTCAAAATCCTTCGAACTTGGTAAATTAATTAGTTCACAGTAATATCCTGTATTTCCAACTAAAGCAGTTCCTTGTGTATTTTCATTCAGTCCATTCGGTAATATGAAATTCCCAAATCCAACTAAATTTCCGATGTAATTCCATTCCTTGTTCCCATCATCTTTTACATCCATATTCACAAAAGAAGGATAGCTGTTCTGATTCTGAATTCCTTTAATATCCATATCAACATTTTTAATAACAGAACTCTTTGGAAGTCTGAAAAACATATACTGTTTTCCTGCACCTTGAAAAACTAAATTCTTTATAGGCTCGGGATTTTCTGCAGTAAATTCTCCTTCCTCAATAATATAATCAATATTTAAATTGTCCAATAAATCCGTAAATCTTGTTCTTGTAATTAAGTCTCCAATTTCGCCTTTAACAAAGGTATTCACACTTACAGGTCCGCTGAAATTCATCACTACATCCCCATCATCCACTATTACACCTTCCCCAAAAGTAAAAGTATCTAAAAATATCTTTATACTACCAGGATTCTCTGTCTGAACAGCATTTATCAGAATTATAACTAGAACAAATGAAAGCAACAATGAAATTAACCTCTTATTCATATTGTCCCTCTTTTTAATTACTAATACCGTATAAAATTAAGTAGACCATCCTTTTTAAGCTTTATTCTAACAGTTAACCAAATTCACCCTCAAGACGTATGTTAAAACCACCATTCGGATCTATTTGCCTGATCTGAATTCCTGTTCCTGCATTATATGCTAAATATAGCCCTCCACCAGATTTACTATAACCAATATAGAAATAAACAAGTCCTGGGCTTAGAGAATATTTATTTATTGCGGGTTCTCCAATATTTACTCCACTATCTATTGGGACTTGATTCCAACTATTTCCATTATCCCCTGATACTAATAAATTAATCTGATTTAAACCATAAGAAGTGATAGGGATCATAATCATCGTACTCGAACCACTACTTATAGTATGTATGTCAGAAAAAAATCCAGAAGCAACTAAATTCGGTGTACCGAGAAGATAAGAATAAAATATATTTCCCACACCTCCAGCCATAGTATATTTTCTGTAAGTAAAGTAAGGTACTCCTGCGTCATTTAAATCTATATTTGGACTGCTAAGCAGATAAGATCCTGCAGTAAAAACTTGGTCTACTATGTTCAAATTAATTGCTCCAGAAGGCATTACAACTAGGTGATTTAATATAAAACTTGAAAGTAAATTGATATATTCAATAAAAGAAATATGAATATCATTATTTAAATCTATATCAATATCAATGCCTTCTGCTCCTAATGCTATGTTTGTATTAATTGGAGTTGTATAAACTAACTGTGGTATTGTCCAGATTCCAGAAATCTTTTTAGTAAGGTAAATTCTGTCATATAAGCTCTCATTTTTCACATAAACTACATAGGGTCGATTGTTATTATCGACTGCTATTGCAACACCAAGAATAAATGAATTAAAAGGCAATGGCACTAATTCAACAGCCCCATAAGGTGGATTTTTTTGATATTTGATAATATGTGTTGGTGTAATTGGACTTGGTAGGCTCTTTACATAAACAAGATGTCTATCCTTATTGTTATCTATCTTCATATCTAAATAATAAACACTAGTATCTAACTGCTGGGGTGGTGAAACCTGATTGGATGATACATCAAAAACAGCATATTTTAAATTTGGCCAAATATTAGTATATGAACCACCATTAACATAAAATATGTAAACTATTTCTGGATTCAAAGGATAAGGTGCTGCAATAGGTCCTGATGGTGCAACTGTTAATATTTGAGAAGATGTTCTTAAACTTCTCGCAGCATAACCTTGATAATCACTTATTATTAAAACTCCTACAACCAATACAAGAAATATGGCTAAATACCTCTTATTCATACTAAATTTTAATTATTTCGAATATTTAAATATTATTAATTTGTGCTAAATATAAGTAAACAAATGCTACTGCTCCCTATAAAAGTAATGTAATAAAGGTAAAAATAAGGTAAGTCACAGCATTATAGCAATGTTTTTAATTTTTTAATTTCCTCGCTATCGATATCGTATTTCTTTTCCATAAACACACCCTTAAAACTATCCATAAATTCTTTC
>CAYIFT010000054.1:0-5715 GCA_964362765.1 Candidatus Woesearchaeota archaeon
ACCATAAGAATTACTCAATTTGTTTTATTTAAATATATTTTGTTTTTTGGCTTGAAATCAGAAAATAATTTAAACAACTATTATTTGATTATTTTATGAAAAAAGAGAGAAGAAAGCTGATATGCTTTGATATGGATAATACTTTAATATATGCAAATAAATCGCATGGTTTAGCTTATGTTAAGGCATTCCGAAAGAATAAACTCCCTAAGGTGAAGTATAAATCTATTTTAAAATTATTCGGTCTTGTTGGATCAGTACTTGTTCGCGAGTTATATCCTTATCTTACAGACAGAGAAGTATTAAAGATAATTAGAGATCATGACAAAATTCTAATGAAGGAAACAAAAAAATATGCTCGTCCTATTGAAGGTGTAGTTAAGGCATTAAGAGAATTAAAGAAAAATTATAGATTAGCAATAGTTACAAATTCAAGATCAAACACAATGCTGACCTTATTAAGAGCAACCAGGATAGATAAAAATCTTTTTGACATTTGTATCGGAAATGAGAAGGTTATTCATCCAAAGCCTGCCCCTGATGAGATATTGAAGGCTGAAAAATTACTTCACATAAAAGCTGATTATATGGTTGGTGATACCTTTTATGATATAATAGCTGCTAAAAAAGCTAATGTCAAAGCGATTGCTGTCCTGACCGGCAATCAATCAAGATATTTACTCAAGAAATATAAACCATATAAAATTATAAAAAGTGTAAAATACTTGCCAAAAGTGATATGAAAAAGAGTTTTAATTTATTAATCGCATTGTTAATTGTAATGCTGTCTTCAGTATTTTTTAATATTAAAATTACAGGATATTTTACTGCGCCTCCAAAAGAGATTTCCACATCATCAATATTCCTAGAAAAAGAAGGTAAAATACTTCACATTACTGTTATCCCTGGAGAAGAAGGTTACTCTAACATAATCCAGATAAAAAACCTGAACATTGAAGACAATATCGCAACGATATCAATTGATGAATGTAGCAGTATATGCGAAGATATTCTAAAGGTAAATTATGATGCAAGCAACCTAAATGACGGTTCTTACAAACTGCTTATTTTTGATATCGCATCAGAAGAATTCATCGAAAAGTCTTTCAGGATTATCTGATTCTTACAATAGGTCTCTTCTCAACAATAGCAACCTTGTTAACCTTCAGATATCCGCAGTACTTATCCTCCATTATCTTCTCTGTCTCAAGTAGCTCCAATCTCTTATTAAAGAAAGGTGCATCAACCACTAAAGTATCGTAATGTCCACCCTCAGCTCCTATATGGAACCCAAACTTCTCGCTCAGTTTTTTTAATTTTTCAAAATTATCTAAATCCATCTTCTTTCCCAACCATTCCTCCCCAAGACCTTCTACAGCGACCTGTGTAATCCTAATATCGTAACCTCTTCTTATCAGATCATATAACATCTTGCCATGATCTTCTCCAGTATGTGTTGCAAAAACTTCTATACCCAAATCAAAAAGCGCATCCCTTATGCTCTTAATCTGCGTCTCTTGCAATCCAGTTCCTCCAAGAATCACAGCATCAACAGGATTCTTTAATACAACATCTTTAATTATATTAGCCTCTTTCTTAGGATCAGAAACATCGCATGTAACATAAATATGATTCAATCCAAGTATTTTAGCAATATCTTTTGTATGTTCAACAGTAGCAAAATGAAATAAGAAACAATCAGTTCTATTTGGTTTCACACTGATAAGATATTTAATATTCCAATCTTTATTTACGCAGTGCTCTATCGCTAGCGTACTATCTTTACCCCCTGAATACAATATAGCAACTTCCATGTCCCTCTTTATCTAAAGGATATTATTTATAAAGCTTTGCGTGAGCCTTCAAACCCATTCTAAAGAGTACAGAACAATCTATATTTTATAATATATAAATGCTTATAAATATACTGGTATTACTACTTTTTATGGAAAAAACGACAGCTTATTTTCTCATTATTTTATCAGCTGTAGTTATCTACAGTTTCTCATCAAGCTACACTGGTCAGATAGCAAGAAGTGGCGGTAGATATAATTATGTTTATGATGATACGCAAACAAACACATTTAGAGTTGTAGCAGAGCCAACCACCCAAACATATATTCCTTCAACATATTATGACATGAAAAAACCCAAAACATTTACAATTACAGGTAACACAACCAATCATACTACTTGCTTATTCAATACTTGTACAGTTGTTTCAGGTCCAGGCTCTAATCAATGTTGGCCGGTAGGATCTTCATGTGGAAATTTCACAAATGTAAGCAGTGCAACCCCTGCTCCATTATTCACACCTGGATGCACAGACACCGATAGTCCACTATATCCAACAATAAATTACTTTGTCAAAGGTACTGCAACTGTAACTTTCAATAATGGTTTTCAAACTTCGCAAACAGATTTTTGTAACTTCACTTTAGGATCTAACATACTACAAGAAAGATTTTGTACATCTGCAATTGCACAGTTCATATCATCAAATACTGCAAATTGTAACCTATTTAATATGACTTGCAGTAATGGTAGATGCGTATAAATTAATCCTCTTCTTTTTTAATTTTATACTCTTTTATCTCAATACTTCTTTTTCCAATATTTATCACAACGTCATCATCTATATTAAATTCACTGATGTCGGTTACAAACTTAGGTAGTCTTATCATTCCGTTCTTGATGTCTAATGAAGTCATAATCTGTTTTGTTTTATGATTCAAGTTTAATGCCTTTATCTCTTTCTTGAGATCTTTATCACCCCTACTAGCTTTAAACTCTATTGTTCTTTCATACAAATATTTAGCAATTATACCAGCAACATTTCGCTTAGTCGCTTTGCTAATTCCATCCAATCCCGGAGATAAATTAACCTCAATCACAGCGTGTTTTGTTCCTTCTAAGATATCAACCGCACATATCTCTGCTCCAATTGCCTTCGCTGATTTTATGGCCAGTTGTTCTACATCAGGGTCCAATTCAACTGCTGTTCCTATTCCCCCCATATGTATGTTTGCCCTTAATTCATCAAGAGTGGCCCTTCTCCTCATCGCAATCACTTTGTTTCCAATCACGATTGCTCTTATATCAGTTGCATTAGTCTCAATGTATTCTTGGATAATATAAGGCTGTTTGAAAACCTCTAATGCATCTATCATCGAACTTGCCGAACCTTTAGAATCAGCAAACATTACACCTTTACCTTGTGTTCCATAAGGTATCTTCATTATAATGGGATAATTCACCTCGTCCAATATTTGTTTTGCCATCTTACTATTTGGTGCAAAATAAGTTTTAGGAATTCTTATTCCATTCTTCTGCAATTCAAGCAAAGTTAGAAATTTATTATGCCCTAATTCAAATGCAATTGGTTTTATAGGCATATAAATTTCCTGGTATAATGCTCTCGCAATTGATCTCTGCAATAAAACATATTTGTAAGATCCTCTTATATACAAGCAATCATAACCACTAAGTATCTTTTTATCATAATGAACATTTAATTTCTGTGATTCAGCATGAACCTCTAATTTTCTTATATCCAGGACATCAGAATCACCAAAATACTTCTTGCCTTCCTCAGCAATTCTTGTGCTGCTTCTACCAGTTAAACTAACCACACCCAATTTCATCCTTAATTCACGCTCTTCGATGGGTCAATAAGAAATCCTTTATTCAGAATATTTCTTCCAATCAATATTTTGTATATTAAATGACTTCTGCTGCTTATGTTAAAAAAAGCATTTATCTTCTTTCCACCAATCTCGATCTTCGCTTTTATCACAGGCCTCACACTCCTGCCATGCGAACTCACTATTATAGATTTCTTAAGTATAGGCCCTAATTTTAACTCAGAAGCAAGATCAAGATCTATACTGCTCCTAGTCGCACCGCTATCTATTTTCGCTATAACCTCCTTTCCATTTATCTTCACTTTCTCCAAATATCCTACAACAATCTTGTTTTCCATTTTAATTGTAATATTACATCTAAATTAATTTTTAAAGCTTTGCTAATTAAATTGGTCTAATTAACCTTCTTTTCTCCTAAAAACCATAAAAAAGCTTATAAATAACGAAAACAAGCAACTAAGCGATTTATATGGAAGAAAACAATTTACATAAACACTCTCAGTATTTTTTTATTATTTGCTTCATTGCAATCTTTTTGTTTTCACTCTACCTTATCAGATCTTATGTTATTACTATTGTATACAGCAGTATTTTAGTATATATCTTTTACCCGGTCTATAGATTACTCAGAAATGCAACAAAAAGCAGAAATTTAGCTGCATTGTTGGCTACAATTTTAATCGTTATTATAATTATTATCCCGATAGTATTTGTTGCAAATGCATTGATTAATGAGTCTGTTCAATTCTTCAAAAAAGTTAAAGGAATTGATCTTGGTCAATTTGATGAAAAGCTCTCTGATTATTTTAGCAATGAAGTAAACCTCGATGAATACATAACCGGTCTATTAAATAAATTCTCTCTTTCTATAGCAAAAACAACATCAGATTTCATTGTTTCTTTACCAAAAAAAATTCTTGAAGTATTTGTAATGTTATTTACTATGTTCTACTTTTTCAAAGAAGGTAATAAATTTTTCATTCGGATTCGGGACCATATCCCTCTAAAAGAATCTCACAGAAGAGACATAGCAAAAAAATTCTCAAATGTTATTTATGCCTGCTTGTATGGAATTGTTGTAACTGCCTTTATCCAAGGTATGCTGGGTGCAATTGGTTTGTGGATTTTCAATGTATCAAACCCGCTTCTTTGGGGTATGGTAATGGTAATTCTGTCAATGTTACCGTTCATAGGTGCATGGCTTATCTGGTTACCAGCTTCTTTATACAAAGTATTCTCTGGAGATTTATTTAATGGCTTCGGATTGTTGCTTTATGGATTATTAATTGTAAGCACTATCGATAATATCATCAGGCCTAAGATTATCGGATCAAAAGGAAAGGTACATCCTGTATTGGTATTGCTTGGTGTTTTGGGTGGTCTTGAAGTATTTGGTTTACTTGGTATAATAATTGGTCCGTTAATATTGTCTATACTCGAAGCATTTTTCGAAATTTATATACTGGAACGAGTAGAAAAAAAGCAAACCGTGTAATGATTATAGAGGAGTGATAATGATTTCAAAAAACACATTCGAAAGCTTTATATATGAGGGATTATTTATTTAATTTCAATCCTATTAGTCAGATAAAGGAATAAAACACGTGGGGTGAAAAAATAATGGATGTTAAAAAAGGGTTACTATTTTTATTTGTTGCTCTAATATTTCTTTTAACAATAAATTTCGTTTCAGCACTTCCAATAAACTTAACAAACTTAGTTCCAATAAGTGATGTATATCCAATTAATTCAACAACTGTATGGGCAACCGTAATATTTAATTTCACCACAGCTCATGGCCCTGGAACAACCAATGTATCAAATGCCACATTCTTCATAAACAGCACTACAGGTACATTAACAAACATAGGCACAAATACAACAGCAAACTTAACATCTTATTCAATAAAATACGCTACAACTGGCGTAGCAGATGGAAATTACACTTTAATAATTAATGTAAGTAATTTTAGCCTTATTTATCCAGCAACAATAAACACCTCACTCTTAGGAACAGGAAACTTCTCAATAGACAATACAGGACCTACATTATTAGTAGTAACGGTTCCTA
>CAYIFT010000055.1:0-5488 GCA_964362765.1 Candidatus Woesearchaeota archaeon
TTATGAAAGAAGTCAAGCACATCTCGATCAAGGATAAGATGACAGTCAACGAACTCATTCTTGAGATGGAATCATCTGGAGTGATGGGTGCTGGTAGAATTTCTCGAGCAGTATCTGTTTTTGAAGCGATGCTAAAAGATAAAGACTGCAAAATCTTTTTAGGAGTAGCTGGGGCCATGGTTCCGGGTGGCATGAGGAATATTATAATAGACATGCTCAAGAATCACCATATTCATGTTCTAGTTACCACAGGCGCCACTTTGACTCACGATCTTGTAGAAGCCCTTGGCTTCAAGCATTATCAAGGAACTCATCAGGTATCTGATGAAGAACTTCGAAAGAAAGGCTTCGTAAGAATGTTCGATTCCTACATGCCAGAAAAGGTATACGAAAAACTTGAGGATTTCTGTAAAACCATTTTTAAAGGCATTAAAACTGATTTAAACATCAAAGAATTCTTATGGGAAATTGGAAAACATGTAAAGGAAGAATCTATATTAAGTACTTGCTTTAAAGAAAAAATTCCATTATTCTGTCCTGCTCTCTCTGATTCTGGTCTTGGCTTGCAGGTTTGGAATTACATCCAGGAAAATAAATTAAAGGTAGATGCATTCGATGATTTAAAGGAAATTCTTGATATTGCCTGGACAGCTAAGAAATCTGGAGTCTTCTATGTTGGAGGCGGAGTTCCAAAAAACTATATCCAGCAAGCAATGCAATTCTCGAAAGAAGCCTCCTATGGAATCCAGATTACAACAGACAGGCCTGAATTTGGTGGTTCTTCAGGAGCAGAGCTCCGAGAAGGTATCTCATGGGGAAAACTCGATCCAAAAGCAAACTTTGTAGATGTATACTGCGATGCAACAATCGCTCTCCCTTTAATCTATGCAGCAGTAAAAGAAAGATTAATTAAATGAATTTCCTAAAATATCTCTGAACTTCTTTTTCAAGGCATCTTTATCAAAGAATCCAATTACCCTTCCTTTTTCAGTACCATCTTTGAATATAATTATTGTTGGTAGACCTCTAATCCCGAATCTAGAAGTTATCTCATCATTGTCATCAACATTCAATTTCGCAAATCTAACCTTTTTAGCTTCACCACTAATCTCTTCTATTATCGGAGAAAGTTTCTTACAGGGCATACACCAACTTGCCCAAAAATCTACAACAGTCACGCCTTTTTTTATTTCAGAATCAAAATTATTCTTGTTTAATTCGATCACCATTTTTTTAAAAAATCATCCAAATCAATTTATAAATCTTATCATTTTAATAAATTTATGATAGAATTAACCTCAGGTGATTTAGAAGGGCATATAAGGAACAGGGGTTGGGATTATTCATTAGATGATACTATAGTAAGAATGGAAAAAACAAAACCCAGAAGTCAAATGCTTGTTTTAGCAGGCAAACATCCGCAAGGCTTTTATTTTGCTTATTATAAAAAATCAACAGATGAAGATAGTAATGTAGACCAAGGTTGTTATGTTCCAGAAGATAAATCTGATCCAAAACTAAATAATGATGTCGAAATAGTAAGAATATTCTATGCTTATATTCTTCCCAAAATGTTAAAATTTTAAAAAAAAGAATTTATTTAAATCCGTTAAGGACTTTTGAAGCGTCTTCCCACTTATCCCAGTTGTGATTGAACATCTCTTCCAATGCAGATGCAAAGTAAGGCGTATTCACCCATACTCCTATATCATAAGTAGGATGCACTTCGTCATCATTCAATATCATGAACATCAATTCCTTTCCATCTATAATACAGAATCTTGCGTCCAACTTATTCACATGCTTCACATCAGCTAACTTCATCACATCTTGTAACATTTGTGCATTCTCTTTTGTTACTGGCGCTCCGATTCTTATCCTGACACCCTTCTTCTTAAGTCTCTCAAGCTCTCCTTTTAAAGCCTCAACCTTTCTCATCACACCTTTAGATGTAGTAACAAGAGTGATAGATTTCTGAGCGTTCTTCACCATAGTTTCAAGATGTGTATAAATATTGTGTCTTCCCCTTATAGCTCCGCTCAAATCAGAAGGCTCAATAAATTCAATTCCAGTCTTGTGCAAAGAAACTAGCTCATCCAAAACATCAGTACCTCTTAATTCATCCAATCTCTTAACTTTTTCACCAGCCTTCTTTACTAGATACTTCTTAACCCTCTCAACAACTTCTTTAGGCTCGACAGCAATATATTTAATAGGTTTCCCCAACTTCATAACTACAAATCCTTTCTTCTCTAAAGATTCAAGAACATCATAAGCCCTTGATCTAGGTACATTTCCAATATCAGAAAGTTCACCAGCAGTAGAAACACCACGAGAAAGAAGTGCAGTCCATATTCTTACTTCATACAAGTTTAAAGCAAAAAGATTGCGTAGTTTGTTCAAAAACTCATCTTTAACTATCATTAATCAACCCCTCCTAGGATTCACCCACTTTTTTAGTAATTGTTAAGTAAAAATCCATACTTAACATTTTTAAACTATCAGTTAATAGTATCAACAACTTATATATAAAGATTATTATTATAGAGTTATCATTTCAAATAACCCTTTTTTAGTGTAAATTAGGTGTTATTTTGATGAAGTTTTATACTCTGAGCCTATTTATTATTAAATCTCTTTTTATGAACTGCTAAATATTTCTTTAAAAAATAATTCACAAAGCCTTTTTCATCTTTCTGTAATGCCTTATAATATGTTCTCCTCTTTTTATATTCAATAATCATCATAGGATAACCATTATGCCATAAAATATGATTCATCATCAATCTTCCAATCCTTCCATTTCCGTCTCCAAATGGATGAATTTTTTCAAATCTATAATGTGCTATTGCAGCCAATTCAACAGGATTAATCTTTATTCTTTCTCTGTTTATGAATTTAATAAGTAGATTTATCAATTTCTTTATGTTTCTCCAATCAGGCGCGATATAACCAGCAATGGTCACAAGATATCTTCTATATTTACCAGCTATATCAGATTTTGTCTCTTCAAAAATTCCCTTGTGCCATCTTAATAAAAGTTCATTTGATATCTTTCCTTTCTTCTTTAGCGTGTCTAAGAAAATTCTGTAATGAGCCTCTGTTTCTTTTATCTCTCTAATAGGCTTGTTAGGCGCTATCTTATCCTCTATTATCTCCCTAGCTTCTTCTAATGTTATGGTAGAACCTTCTATAGCATTTGTATTGTAAGTAAATGCTACTGCAATCTGTTCAATCTCTTTATTCTTTATACTTGTTGGATACTTTTCCCACTCCTTTTGGAAATTCGACTTTATTTTCTCTAATCTACTATGTATACTTTTTTTAGCCTCGCCCTCTAAGACCTGTTTTATTCTGTCTATGTTTTTTGGAATTCTTTTACCGAGGTACATTTCTTTTGTTACGACCTTACCTCCTTTTCTAAACGAGTGTTGCAAATAGAAATATCTTTTTTTTCCCTTCTTTCTTTGTATTATTCTCATAAGCAATTATTACCATTACAAAATATATAAATCTTTCGTTTTTAAGATATAATGTAATGGTAAACAATAATTGGTTTTTTATGGCTTCCTCTAAAAAGAAGATTGGATTTAGAAGCCTTTTACTGTATTGTTACGCTAATAGCATTTGAAATTCCTAATATTGCTTCTGGTAATGTTGCAGATGGATTTATTGTTACAGCTGCTAAATAGATAGTAAAGCTTGATGGGGCCCATGAAGGAATATTCCATGTAGCTATTGCGTTGCCATTTGAATTTAAAACTCCTTGTGAATTAAAGAAGCCTATTATATTTGGATAAAATAAGGATATAAAGAATAATCCATCTCCATTTAAGGAAATTACTCTTCCATCAGAAAGCTGGATTCCCGGAGTATTGCTTTGTGACATAGCTAATATATAGTTAGCACCCGGATTTACTAAATCAGTTAAATTAAATGTTACAGTACTTCCGGGAGTTGGAGTTCCTATTACTGTTAAAGTTGGGTTAGGAATAGTTGTTGTAGCTTCTGAGGTAGGAGGTTGAACTTCTATATTGCCAGCTGTATCTGTGGCGATGCATATAAATCTGTATGTTTTACCTTGTTGTCCTGTGAATGTTGAGTTTGTAGACGAAGTAGAATTAATTACTGGAATAAATCCCCCATCATTCACTGAACTAAATATGACATAAGATTCAATTTCCCCAATAGGATCGTTACCAGTCCAATATATTGGAAAAGTTAATGTTGTTGTTATATTAGGTAAAGGATTCATTGTACATATAGAGGGAATCTCATCTATTATATTAACAGTATCATTGGTTACGATAGGGGTGAATATTTCAAATTGAATTGTAGCATTGTTCCTTATTTCAGTTCCTGAAGTAAGATTTTGTTTTGGTTTTATTGAAAACAATAATTCATCTGTTCCATTAACCGGTAAATCAATATTTATTAAAGACCAGTTTAACATTCCATTTAATAGATTAACAGTCCAAGTTTCATTTATTGTTATGTTTATTGAAATATTTCCTATGATTATAGTTTGATTCTTCTGTTGTTCAAATAATAAAGCTGTCTGACCTTCTTGAATAGGAATAAATGTACCGTTTTTAGCGATGACTTGCAACTTTGAAAGATTAAGGTTATTGCTTAATTTATCTGAGACAAACACATCTAATGCTGATGTATTTCCTATATTTTCGAAATGAACTGCATAAATTAGGTTTTGGTTTGATTTAATAAATCCAGAAGGTGTGACAATCTTTTCGTTTGGGTCAAACGGCATTGATGTAAGACTATCAGCATTATCACACGTTAAATCACCACTAGGCGGAAAGCAGAAGTTATTTAATAGTTTGCAAAAATCACGAACGCCATCGAGGCATAGTCCACAAGCATCCGGATTTATAAAGAAAGGATCTGGAATAAACCCAGATATCGCACAGGGTATAAAACATGATGACGTTCCTTGCAATACACAATCCTTGTAATCATTCCAACAAGCATCACCTTTACCTTCACAGGCCTCGCCACTAACAGTCAGACCAAGAGGCAAGGTACTTGCTAACCTAACTCTATAAGATAGCATTCGAAATTCACCTGGAGCTAATGTAGAAATATTCCAGCCTATAGTTGCATTTAAAGTAAAATTTGGTGGTGGTAACTGCGACGGATTTGGAGTTGCAAAAATAAATTTAAACCAAGGTTCAAGAAATTCTACAACTTCAATGTTATTTGCTGTTGTTGTTCCGATATTTTGAACAAATATAATATAAATAATTTGTCTACCAGGTATTGTTCTAGACCCTCCTTTCAAAACACGAATTTGTGGTGGTGGTAATGTTGCATAAACTTCTTTAGAGAATGATTTTTCATCTGTATTATTACTGCTATCAGTTACTCTGACTGTAAATGTAAAGTTTCCTGCATCTGTTGGTGTACCACCCAATATTCCACTAGAAGAAAAGTTCATACTTGTAGGCATGTTACCGCTAATTAAAGACCA
>CAYIFT010000056.1:0-5455 GCA_964362765.1 Candidatus Woesearchaeota archaeon
GCAGTATTCCTTATGTTCTGAAGTAGGGCATCCTACAAGTACCTTAGCTTTCATAAAATTGATTTAATCTAATTATTTTTAAGTGTTTTGTAATCAAGTAAAAAACAAACATTTTTAAACTTTATACTTAAAATCTCTAATATGAAGCCTAAAAGAGCTAAGAAGAAGGCTGCTTATTATATAATTGTGTCTGTAATTACAATTATAATCCTTTTATTTATTATAAGACTAGCTACAAAACCTAAAGTTGCAGCTGAAGTAAATGGTGATATAATTACGATGAAAGAATTGGATTATTTTTACAATAGATTTAAGGAACAGAATCCAGAAACAGATAAAAATCTTGTTTTAAACCAATTGATCGCTAACAAAGTGATTGTTCAAGAGGCTATAAATCAAGATATTTCAGTCACTAAAGAAGAGATTGATAGTGTTATTATGAATACTGAAGATTTTTATAAGAAAGGTATTGATGAATTAAGTAATGAGCAAGATATTACTCCAGACCATCTAAAAATAAAAATCAGAGAACAGTTGCTGATGAAAAGGCTTCTAGACAAAGAAATATCAGTTTCTATAACTGATGAGGAATTAAAAAGTTTTTATGACAGAAATAAAGATCAGTTTAAACTTAAAAAAGCAGTAAACGTATCGCATATCTTATTAAATACAGAAGAAGAAGCTTTTAAAATTAAATCAGAACTTGAATCTGGAACAAACTTCTATGAATTAGCAAAATCAAAATCTCAAGATCCAAGTGCAAAGCAGAATAATGGAAATATTGGACTTGTGGAAGAAAGACAAACAGTCAAAGAATTTGAAGATGTTGTATTTAAGCTTAAGAAAGGCGAAGTAAGCGGCCCTTTCAAAACAACTTATGGTTATCATATTGTATTAATCGAAGATGTCATAGAGGAAAAGATGCTTTCTTTTGATGAGGTAAGAGATAAATTAAAGGAATTTTTAACCGAAGAAAGAAAAAAGCAGTCTTATGCGGATTTAGTCAGAAAACTAGTAAATAAAGCACAGATTAAGAAATATATCTAATAGAAAATTTTAAATAGATTCCTGTTAGTAAATATTAATTAATATGATAATCAATCAAATTAAAACAGTTTTATTGTTAGGTACCCTGACAGGACTGCTTTTGGTAGTTGGAGGCCTTTTAGGCGGTAAATCTGGACTTACAATAGCCTTAATTATTGCTTTAATAATGAACTTTGGAATGTATTTCTTTTCACATAAGATTGTTCTTATGATGTATCATGCTAAAGAAGCCCCTAAATCACAATACCCTAAACTACATTCGATGATTGAAGAAATTTGTAAAGAAGCAGATCTTCCTAAGCCGAGAGTCTATATTGTTCCGACAGATAATCTAAACGCATTTGCCTCTGGCCCGAGTAAGAAAAAAGCAGTTGTAGCGGTTACAGAAGGAATACTCGGTTCATTAACACATGATGAATTGAAAGGTGTTCTAGCTCACGAATTAAGTCATATCAAGAATCGAGACATGCTTATTACAACAATCGCAGCCACGATCGCAGCAACCATTTCATATATTGCATCAATGGCAAGATTTGCAGCAATCTTTGGTGGTGGAAGAAATGATAATAATGGAAGATCAAATATATTATCACTTTTATTGTTAGGAATATTAACTCCAATTATAGCAATGATTATTCAGCTCGCAATTTCAAGAAAAAGAGAATATTTAGCTGATGAAAGAGGCGCTAGATTATTAAAAAATGGAGAACCACTTGCAAGGGCTTTAGAAAAATTAGAACTATCAAATAAAAGAAATCCATTAAAATTCGGTAGCCCAACAACTTCAAGTTTATTTATTATAAATCCTTTTTCGGGACAGGCTTTTATACAACTTTTTTCAACTCATCCTCCAATACCCGAACGTTGCAAAAGATTAAGAAATTTAAAATATTAACATTTTTGTTTTATTGTACAATCTGATTCAAGACCAGCTTTTTATATAAATCATCCATGCTAAATTTTCAGTTTACTTGAATGCAATAGCATATAATACTGTATTAGTGTCTACTTCATTTGTAATTCTTGTACTTAATCTTTTAAGAAATTCTTCTCGCCATACAAAATTTCCCTTATGAAATAGTGTTACCTCGATAGGATGCTTGTATGTTCTTTGGTCTCCCTGTACACCAACCCTCTTTCCATTATAAGCCCTAGCTTCAGCCATATCATATTCTATGCCATCTTTCGCTAATTCTTCTTTTAAGATTATATCAGCTTGTTTAGCAAGGCTCGTTAATTCTTCCAGATTTTCCATATTTAAAAATTAACTTGAGGAGCTTGTTCAGCACCTTCTTCAGCCTCGAAATAAGGCCTAGATTCAAAGTTTAATATATTAGCAACTATCGCTGCAGGAATTCTCTTAATCTTTATATTGTAGCCTCTTACAGCTTCATTATATCTCATTCTCTCCACAGCAATTCTATTCTCTGTTCCAGCTAATTCATCTTGCAAACTTAAGAAATTCTGACTGGCTTTTAAATCAGGATAAGCTTCAACTAAAACAAGTAACCTACTTAAAGCACCTTCAACTTGATTAATTGTTTGTATCTCAGCATTGATATTATTACTGCTTTTGGCATCTTGCCACCTACTTCTTAACTCAGTAATTTCAGTAAATATATTCTCTTCATGTTTAGCATAACCTTTTACAGTACTTACTAAATTAGGAATCAAATCAATTCTTCTCTGATATTGTGATTCAACATTTGCCCATTGTGCATCAACTTTAGATGATAAAGAAATTAAACCATTATAAGTTCCAAAAAACCATAAAATCAAAACAACTACTATTGCAACTATAACCATCCATGATTTAACCCTGAATTTATTTTCTTTCATACAAATAACCTCTTTGTTTTATTTATAAACGTTGCTGAATATTTTAAAATCTACCGCTTACACCGCCTCCACCAGATGATCCACCACCAAATCCCCCAAAACCACCCGAACTTCTTCCAAAACCGCCATAACCCCAATGTGAAGGATACCTTGTTCCATCATTTTTCTTTGCACCCAGTAAAAACATTACAAAAAATATTGTTACAATTAAAAAAAGAGTAAACAATATAGCCTGAACAAAAAATAAGATGATCAATATAAAAATATGAAATGTACCCAGATAATCCTGCATTTTTTTATTTTTCTTTAAATGTTTATAAATTAAAATAAGCATTGTAAAATAAATAATAACTATTATAATAAACAAAGGTAGGTTATAATTATATTCTAGCAAGCTTTCATTCCCTGTGTAATCTTCATTTAACTCTTTATTTATTTCTATTAGTGAATCATAAATGCCCTTTCCAAAATTCCCAGCTTGGAGATTAGGAATAAGATATTCTCTAGCAATTCTACCAACTTTAGCATCATTTAATATTCCTTCCAGACCGTAACCAACCTCGATTCTGTATTGTCTTTCCGCATTGGCAATTAAAATTAACAATCCATTATCTTTATTCTTTTCACCTATTCCCCATTCTTTAAATAATTCGACTGCAAAATTTTCTATTGCATCACCTTTTAAAGAATCTACAGTGGCAACAGCAATTTCAATTGTAGTATTCTTTTCAATTTCATTAATTAAATTATTTATTCCTACTTGATAATCATCAGAAATTATATCAGCAAAATCATTTACATAACCAATTGGTCTAGGAACGTGATTAGCAACTGCAATATGAAATACAGCAATAAATAAGATTAAATAAATTAATTGTTTTTTAGCCATTCAACCTTCTCTCATAATATATGACTTAATATTGGTCAATACTGTAAGTAGGCTTTAGCTTCCCCTTCAACTCTTCAAAATAAGAGCGAGGCCAAAATTCTAAACCCCATTCGCAAGTCCTTGGATTGTTTAAAACAGGTCGAGACATCCACTCTTTAGCTTCTTCCTCAGATTTTATCCTATACGCGTCTCCAAATTGTCTTCTTTGTATTAATAGAACACCAGCTTTGCAGCTCCTCTCTTTTTCATAGGTTATAATTCTAGATAGAACATCTTCTAATCCTTCCCAGCTGCTTATATCCTCTGGACTCCCTACAATTGTATCAATTGGCATGTTTATTAATGATACTAATAGATATTTAAATTTATCTAGTTTTTTCATCTATGTCTTCCAGGAAAGGTTTGTTTCCGAGACATAACTCTTCATTAAATCCCAACATTCTTAATTTTTCATAATGCGACAAGTTTTTCAAAAATTCTAATTTTTTATGGACAATAAAACTTATTTCATTATTGTTCTCGATTAAACACATCTTAGTGGCTTTATTAAATTGTGGAAGTTCTTCACTGTACATTAATGCACCTTCTCCAATGATTAACACTGGCGCTTCATATGCATCTGTCCACGGTGCTCTTAACATTCTCTCTTCTTCAGATTCTGGAATTTCAGCCCCATTTTTATCATAAGTATGTTCACCTGATTTTTTTAGAAATAAGTTTACTAGACTCAATAGTTCATTCTTATTACGAAAAGGTGTATCTAATTGCCAGCCTTGATCTTCAGCAATTAAGCAACCTTTACTTCCTCTAAATTCTCTATATTTGCTTAGAGGTTTTACATATTCATTCAGGTCAATATACTCTCCAGTCCTTATGTCTCTTATTTTTAATCCTTGCAACACGTTACCCCTATCATCCCTTATCTTATATCTTAGATTCCACAAAAGTGTTCCAGCTTTGTCTCTTACATACTCTAAAATAGTATTTGAGTCATATCCTAATTTTACCAAATCCTTTAACATATCCTGCTTATAAGCTTCAGTTTCGTGAATATGTGAAAAAGTAATTATCCTATTTGGTCCTACTATTTTATGATACCAATTATAGCCACTTATTACAGGAGCTAGTTTACTGCTGCTATTTTTAAAAGTCATTAAATCATCTAAACATCTGAATATTTCTTTTCTTTTATCCTCTGAAATTCCTATTAAATCCTCTATGCCAACCATACAATTTTACGCACTATTATAATATATAAGCCTTTCTATTTGTAATCTCTTCACAGTGGTAATAAATAGGATAAGAATACATCGAAACTTGAGAATTGTATAAAAACTAGCTAAAAAACTAGAATAATATTTTTTAACTAGCTTAATATTCCTCTTAGCCATTCTACCTCTTCTTCATCCAGTCCAAAATTAACATTCTTATTATTTTTTGCAATTATTTTCATATAAGGTATAACATCTTTGATAGTTTTCTTTGATGACATATGTAATCTATAAGATAGTTTTTTCGCAACCCCTTTTCTTATAGCGTATTTTTGATTTAGTTGCCAATACCTGAATATTCTAGATACCTTCTTATATTGCACAAATCCTTCCTCCTTTCTTTCTTTTGATAAAGCAACTCCAGGCCCTAAAAAAGAATTTATATAAACTAAAAATCTCCAATATTGTT
>CAYIFT010000057.1:0-5454 GCA_964362765.1 Candidatus Woesearchaeota archaeon
AAACCATCCAAGATATCAGATGACGAAATCGTAGGTCTTGAAGGACTGATCGATGTGAATCTTTAATTTATATTATCTAACATCAAAACTCTTTTAAACAAATAGGTTTAAATAAATATGAAATATTCACTTTTATATGAAAAAGGGACAAGCAGCTATGGAATTCTTAATGACCTATGGGTGGGCTTTACTTGTTGTTCTTATTGCAATAGCAGCTTTGGCATTTTTCGGGGTATTAAATCCGAGCAGGTTTTTACCTATGAGTTGTAACCTTGGTGTAGGATTTAGCTGTGTAGATTTTAAGGTTGATGATGATATGGAACCAACAACTGGCGGCACTCAATCAGGTATTGATATAATTGTTCAGAATGGTATTGGAAAAAACTTTGATTTATTTGTTGTTTATACAGACACCGATAGCCAAGAATGTGCTGGATGGTTTGGTGGTATAGCATTAAATACAGTAGACCTGGGTTATGGTAATGAACTTTTTGCTGATGGTGAAACAAAAAGAATAAAAATACGTGAAAAAGACCAACCAATCACTAAAAATGGAATTAGATGCTACAACACAGACCCAGTTTTAATTCCTGGAGTAACGAGTTGTTGTTCTAGTACACTTTTAACCCCTGTCCAAATAGGATGTCCACCCTACACCTGTCAGCCATCTCAATTAACTAGAGGTTCTAAGTTTAAAGCAAATTTAGTAGTTAACTATAAAGAAGCAGGTTCTACCCTAACACATTCGAGAATTGGTCAAATAGTAACCCAAGTTGAATAATAATCAAATAATCAAAATCCTTTTAACCATAGAAAAATATATAAACTTCTAATCTTTAAAATCCGATATGGAAGAAAATAAACCACATTACATAAAAGCACGTCTTTACTCAGAAAAAGGCGAACCGCATATACCTATAGAAATAGAAGTAGAACATGATATTTATGTGCCAATGAAACCTGAAAAGGTAACCTGGTTTAAAGCAACACTTGTTAATATGAAACCACCAAAACCATCCAAGATATCAGATGACGAAATCGTAGGTCTTGAAGGACTGATCGATGCAGATCTTTAATTTATATTATCTAACATCAAAACTCTTTTAAATATAGCTCTATCTTCATTATTTATGCAAAACGAGGAATCATTAATATCTGAAGAGTTATTAGATGAAGCACAGATAGCCTTCAAAACATATTTCAAGCCAGAAGTAAGGTTTGAAAGATCGATATTTCTTTCCTGGCTAACAAGCAAGTCAAGCTCAGATTTCTCATTCACATTGCTTAAAAGACCAATTAAAAACGCTCAGGTAGCAAGAAGATCGTTAACCTCTATACTGGCAGAAGCTTATCTATGCAAGCAGTTAGGATGGGATGTTATAGTAATGAATAATTATGAAGTTTACAAATTCGATGAGTTTATAGAAATACTAAAGAATGTAAGCAACGTATACGAAAGTAAAGTAGCTGTTGGCACAATTCCGCTAAGCAGAAGCGAACTCGATATCATTAAACCATACACATCTTCAATAGTAGCTTCAATGGAAACAGTTAACAAAGATATTCATAAAAGAATTTCATCAAATAAATCAATCGAGCCATTTCTCAGAATGCTTGGTGAAGCCCAGGATTTTGATAGAGGGATTAGCATCACTTTAGGATTAGGTGAAACATTGAGAGGCATAAAAGAATTACATCGTTTTATAGAAACACATAGTATCACAAGAATAACCCTCTTGCCATTAATTCCAGAAAAAGGATCAAAATATTTAGAAAGTCCAAGCAGTTTTTATATAACAAGATGGATAGCAGAAACAAGATTAAGATTTCCAAGCATAAGAATAATTGCAGGAACATGGATTGATAGGGCAGCTGAAATAGGTTTATTCCTTAAAGCAGGAGCAAATGATATCACAAAATTCCCGGCAATAAAATTCTTTAACTCAGAACAATCAAAGATAATCGAAGAAGAGTGTAGAAATGCAGGAAGAAAATTTTTAGGCACTTTAACAGATGCAGCTTATCTCAAAAACATTGACAAATTAGATGTTGAAGAGGATATAAAATTAAAATTGAATAAATACGTTTCTTCAATAAAAAAATCAAAATGAAATTATTTTTAGTTATAACTATTACAATATTAGTTACAAGTATAGTTTATGCGCAAGAAAAAATCGAAAACTTCAATGATGTTAAAGAATTAGAACTAAGTTTCTCATTAAAATCAACTATACAATTAAATAAAATAGAAAACAACCCCAGCTTAGAATTTATTAAAGCAACTTTAAGCTTTTTTCCAAGAGAAGATTATAGACAGAGAGTAATAAATGAACAAACCTCATCAAATCCACAAGTTCCTGTAGAAAGAGAAGATAATACATTAATTTTTAAATGGACCAGTATCGATGAAGAAAATACAAATAAAATCGAATACGGTATTAATTCTAAGGTATTAACAAGAAATGAATTTATAAAGATAACAAAAGAGATTAAGTTTCCAATAAGGAATTTAGATAATTCTCTGATAGAATACACAAAGGCAACTGAATTTATTGATATCACACCTGAAATTGAAGCCAAGGCATATGAACTTATCGGAACAGAAACAGATCTTTATAAGACTGTCTTTAAGATTGCAGACTGGACTAAAAACAATATAAAATATGATTTAAGCACATTGACTGCAAATGTTGTTCAGAAGAGTAGCTGGGTTCTAAAAAACAAAGAAGGTGTATGTGATGAATTAACAAATTTATTCATTTCGATGTTAAGATCTGTTGGAATCCCAGCACGCTTTGTATCCGGAATGGTTTATTCTAATTTAGACTATAAGTTTGGTCCACATGGATGGGCTGAAGTTTATTTCCCAGAATATGGTTGGATACCATTCGATATAACATTTGGACAGTACGGCTGGATTGATCCTTCACACGTAAAACTTAAGGATGATGTAGATTCTGGAAGTCCGACAGCAGAATATAACTGGAGAGGCTATGGTCTTGATTTGAAAGTTGAAGATATTAAAATAGAAACTAATTATGGAAGAATCGGAGAAAAATTTATATCACCTTTAACAATATCAATTGATCCATATAAAAAATCAGCAGGACCAGAAAGTTTTGTTCCATTACTTGTCGCAGTAGGTAATCCGACTGATTATTATATTTCAACCTCAGTAGTAATCAAAAAAGCGCCTGAATTAACAGAAAATAATGTCAAACAGGTTTTATTAAAACCAAAAGAGACAAAGACTATTGGATGGATAATTAAGGTACCAGAGAATATTGAAGAAGGTTATATATATACTGCAGAATTAGAAGCCACAACAGATTATGGTGATATGGCAACTTCACAGATAAAGTATTCTAACGAATATGATTATTTCAATAAAGAAAGTGCAGATAAAATTATAGAATCCTTGAAAGAACGAGAAACAAAATCAACATTTACAAGTTTACAAATATCATGTTCTGGAGATAAACAATTATATTATTCGAATGAAACAGCAACAATAAAATGTCAGATAACAAGCCAAGAAGAAATTAAGAATTTTGATTTTTGCATAAAAGATAAATGTCAAGGATTATCTCTAGCTCCTGGTGAAACCAAAACAATCGAGCAGAAATTCACATCAATAATGGCAGAAAAGATAGCAATAATTGCTGAAGACAATAAAAGAGTAAAATATGTCTATCTTGATTTGAAAGTAATAGGCGTCCCTGATTTATATGTAACAGAATTCAGGCCAAATGCTGTTAATTTCAAGGACGATGTCGAAATAACATTTTTAATTAATATAGATACACCAATAAAAGATTTAGAACTGCAATTTGAAGATGGAAATAAGCTTGTAATAGGCGATCTAAAAGACTCAAGAGGGGTAAATATAAAAACAAATGGCAGATCGCTTGTTAATGGATTAAAATTCCAAGCAAAATACAGGGATGAGGGCAATAAAGAGTATGAGAAGGATATGGCAGTTCCAGTCAATGTTAAGAACATCCCATGGTATGCCAAAATAATCTTAGCTATATTAGACTTATTCTAATAAGCCTTCGCAAAATAAACGATCTCTTTAGATTTTTTGTTACAATAAATACAGTTTCCACTTAAACTTTCCTTACCAAATGGTATTAATCTTATAGACGCGCCAGTTTCATCCTTAATCTTCTTTTCACAAGCTGAATCACCGCACCAGTTAGCTTTAACCATATTCTTATTATTGATTAGACTTTTAAATTCGCTGTAATTTTTAGCATTTTTGATATGCTCTTTCAAGAATTTCATAGCTTTGTCAAAAAGATTTACCTGAATTTTATCTAAGACATTATCTATTGTTTTTTTTAGCTCCTTAATATTCACAGCTTTCTTTTCACCAGTATCTCTTCTAACTAAAATAATTTGGTTCTTTTCAATATCTTTTGGACCAATCTCTAATCTTATCGGAATACCTTTTAATTCCCATTCATTAAATTTCCAACCAGGTGTATAACCGCTTCTATCATCTATTATAAAGTCTTCCAATTGATTTTTAATATTTTCAGCTTCCTTCAGAACATCTTTATTCTTTTCTGCACCTATAGGAATTACCACACCCTTAATACTTGCTACTCTAGGTGGTATAATTAGTCCTTTATCATCGCCATGAACCATTACCAAAGCGCCGATTAATCTTGTTGAAAAACCCCATGAATTTTGATAAGGATATTGTTTCTTACTATTCTCGTCTAAAAAAGTTATATTAAATGCTTTTGCAAAATTCTGTCCTAAATTATGAGATGTTCCCATCTGTAAAGCTTTTCCGTCAGGCATTAAGCTTTCTATGGTGAGTGTGTAATCTGCACCAGCAAATTTTTCTTCTTCGCTCTTTTTTCCAATTAGTACAGGAATAGCTAAAAGATCTTCACATAACTTTTTATATTCATTTAAATAAGCTAAAGTCTCTTTGTCACATTCTTCATTAGTTGCATACACACAATGTCCTTCCTGCCATAAAAATTCTCTTGTTCTTAAAAATAATCTAGTCGCTTTGGTCTCCCATCTCACAATATTGCACCAATGGTTTAATCTTAAAGGCAAATCCCTATGACTTCTTATCCATTTAGAATATGCATCATACATTATAGTTTCTGATGTTGGTCTTATAGCTAATTTCTCTCCAGTTTCATCATCATGTATCCAAGCTACCTCTGGCTTGAAACCTTTTGCATGTTCAGCTTCTTTCTTAAAAAAAGATTCGGGAATGAATAAGGGAAAATATGCATTTTGCACATTGTATTTTTTCAATCTTTCATTAAAATACTTCTGGATATTCTCCCATAAACTATAACCATGTGGTCTTATTATCATACAGCCCTTTACAGGACTATAATCTGCTAATCCAGATTTAATAACTACCTGCACATACCATTCAGAAAAATCCTTGTCTTTTTTTACAGTAATACCTATTTCCTT
>CAYIFT010000058.1:0-5267 GCA_964362765.1 Candidatus Woesearchaeota archaeon
CTGTTGATAAGCAAGCTATTAATTCTGTCATATTGTAACACTTACAACATTTTCTGTCTTGTTTTTAAAGCTTGTGGCCATGAAATGAGATTATAAATCAACCATCAATTTCTTTTTCTAGTAAATGTTTTATCTCTGAGGTATTTAATACTTTAATTCTGGTTTGATTCTTTAAATTTCTATCATTAGACCAAAGGATACTTTCTGGATATGCCAACGCACAAGCAAAAAAGAGCATATCATCAATATCAATATTTTTCACTATTTCTAATGCTTCTTTATAATATGGATATAAAGTTTCTGATGGTACAAGGATTACTTTGCGTAAAATAATGCTAAGTAATTCATTAAATTCTTGTTCATTCATTCCAGACTTAATTAACAATTCATTTTTATGTTTCTCAGCTTCTTCAAAAATAAATGAAGGAAATAGGAATAAGCCATCATATTCTAAGATAAGTTTTCTTGTAATAGAATCCTTAATTAAAGCTGAGAATAGAGTGTTAGAATCAATGACTATATGCATCCAAAAACCTCTTTGCTACAGCTGATTTAATTTTCTTGCTGAAGTCATTGATGTCTTTTTCAGTTAATTTACTCTTCTTAGCTAATCTTTCTGCTAACCTTAATGTTTCCAATCTTTCTAATATTGCTTTTCTTGCCACTTCGCTCCATCTTACTTCGGAAAAGTGTTTCATCTCCTTCTGAACTTCATCAGGTATTGATAAGGTTATGTTTGCCATATTTATCACTTCACATAATTATGTGATATCACATATTTAAAACTTTCGTTTTGGCTATCCGCAATCTTCTTAGTTTACTCATCCTTTATATTAGTCAACTTAAAAGAATGGGAAATAAGTGGGTTTCTGAGGGTTTGGTGTTAGTAATCAAGCCATAATTTTATCAGTCTCTTATACTACAACTTTAAAGTAGTTAAAATAGAAATACTTAAATACTTGTTTTATATCTTTTAATATATGAATATTACAATTGAGAGGAAAATAGCAGATACAAAGAATACCCATATTTTTCAATTAGTCGAAACTATTCTTAAAAACCACTATACTATGAGTCCTTTTCTTATAGGTATTTCAGGAGCTGGGGGTGCCGGAAAAACCACATTTGCAAAAAATCTGTGCGAATTCATTGGAAAGAAGCATTCACTTACTATCGACCTCGATGATTATCTTATTTCTAGACAAGAAAGAGGCAAACTCGAAGTAACTGGCTATAATCCAATTGCAAACAAACTACATCTTGCACGTAACAATCTTGAAGGTTTAAAGCTGGGAAAAAGTATTAAGAAACCAAAATATGTTCATCGCACAGGTGAGATTTTACCTGAAGAGGAAATCGAACCAAAAGAGATAATAATAGCAGAAGGTGTAACTGCACTTTATCCCGAATTACGAGAACTTTACAATCTTTCATTTTTTCTAGATGCTCCAAATGAAACACAGATGAAGAGCAGAATTACCCGAGATGTTAGAGAACGTGGTTATACCCTTGAGGAAGCAATAGCACTTTTTCATGCTGTGCAACCAGACTACAAACGTTTTATTGAACCAACAAAAGCTTTTGCAGACGTTGTGGTTCATGTAAGCATCGATTACGTAATGACAGTTACGCATATCACAGAACGTTTTCGATAAGTTTTTATTTCAGTAAATTATTGTTTATCTTATGAAGACGCCGCATGCTATCATTTTTGACTTTGATGGGATTATAGTTGATTCAGAAAGAGTTAAGTTCAGACGTCTTAGACCTTTTCTAAAACGTAAAGGACTAATATTGCTAAAAAATGATTTTACCCAAATGGTAGGAAAAAAAACAGGGTTATTTCTGAAAGAACGATTTGGTGATATATTGACTAATAAACAAATTAGAATACTTGCCAAAGCTAGAAGAAGGGATCAGCTTCTTCATATCAAGAAGTATTGCAAACCAATTCCCGGAATAAAATCTTTTATTCATTCTTTAAAAGAGAAAGGCATACGTCTTTGCTTAGCTACAGGCACTAATCGTAAAATTGTTCAGAAGGCATTGCAATTGCTTGGATTTAGCAATATGTTTGACACAATGATTACAGGAGAAGAATTTACAAGATCAAAACCAGATCCTGAGATTTATAATCTCGCAATTAAAAGATTAAATATACCAAGAAAAGATATATTCGTTATTGAGGATTCTGCTGTAGGAATCTTAGCAGCAAAACGTGCTGGACTTCATTGCATTGCCATTACAACAACACAAAATAAGTCAGACCTCAAAAATGCAGATGTAATTGCCCATTCATTTGAAGAACTTAAGAAATTATTTAGAATATAAATTTTTATTTCCTCCAACAAGAGACCCAGATCATGAAAATAGGAAAAACCATCAGCAACTATTGATACACAGATTCTGTCATATTGTAACACTTACAACATCTTCTATCTTGTTTTTAAAGGTTGTGGCCATAAAATGGACATCCATGATTTACTCTTGTTTATCAATAATCTTTAATGCCTCAAAAGTTCTGATTATAGAAATTTTATCATATCTGCCTAAATCTAATAAATGTCTGTCACCAGAAACTATGTAATTAACATCTCCAGTTACAGCGCATTCCAGAATTGCATCATCGTCTGGATCATCCTTAATCACACTTAATTTAATTGTCGGTATTACTAACTCGCAGATATTTAATATTTGTTTTAAAACATTATCAATTTGTTTTTGTGAAAACCCAAATTTTTCTCTAGAAATTACTTCTTTGAATTCTTTTATTATACTAAGCGATAAAATGACTTTTATTCTGCCTTCTTTTGCAAGTTTTAGTAATCGATATTCATTACCTTTAGAAATAACTGCGGAAACAAGCGTATTCGTATCTAAAGTAAACCTAAGCATGCTTCTCTTTTCTGTAAGCTTTTATTTCTTTTTCTGCATCTTCTTTAGTAACGCCTCTCGTCTTTGAGGTCTTCCACAAAGAAGCAAAAGTTTTTTCAAACTCATCTATGTTTTTTACCTTGTCTATATTTTTTATTCTTTTTAATACAATACTACCATCTAAGTCGTAGACTAAGAATTTTTCTCCTTCGTTTAATTTAGCTTCTTCTCTAATCTCCTGCGGTATAACAACCTGACCTTTTGAGGTCATTTTAGTGATTTCGACTTCCATTTTTTATTTAACCTCCAATTAATAAGAATAGTAAGAACAATCTTATTTATAAGCTTTTCGATTTTTGGCTTTGGTGCATTCCTAATATTTAATAAATAGAGGCATAGCCTCTTTTGTTTACTACAAAAGAAGAGGTGATGCCTCTATAGCAAAACAAGAGTATGAAGACTACTTAAAGTTTATTGATGAAGCACTATATCTTACTAAAGCTATCCCAAGATACTTTTCTAAATATAGCAATAGAATTTATTGCAACCATCAGAAGCTTTTTATTTACATACTAATGCAGAAGCTCAGAAGAACATATAGAGGGATTATTTCGTGGCTAAGATCTAATGAGGAAGCAAGATTGCTTCTTGGATTATATAGAATACCTGTACATACAACCATTATACGCTTTGCTAAAAAGATTGGAAAGTTTATTCATCTGATACTAAATATTAGAAGAGCAAAGACTGTTGCAGTAGATGCAACAGGATTTGAATTAGAAGCTAAAAGCTTCTATTATAGAACACTTCGGATTAGCGATATGAAGCAAAGAGCAAAGAGGTATATGAAATTAAGTATTGCTGTAGATGCAGATAAGCAGCTTATTCTGACTTATAGGATAAGAAGAAAGCTGAGGCATGACAATATCGATTTCAAGAGTTTACTTAAGGAATTAGATATCGATTATGTTGTAGCAGATAAAGGATATTCTAGTAAGAATAACAGAGATTTTGTTCTGTATAAGTTAAATGCTATCCCGGTTATTCCAGCTAAGATATCAGAAGGTGCATACTTTTGTTTCAATGGGAAGTATAAATTGAGGTTTGATAAGCAAATATATCATCAGAGAAGTAAGGTTGAAACTGTGTTTTCTGTAATAAAAAGAAGATATGGTTCTGTATTAAGAGGTAAGAGTTATGCAACACAGAGAGTGGAATTAATAAGCAAGCTTATTGCTTATAATTTAGACAGAAAGCTAAATTATTTAATATTGCTTATTAGAGGGTTGCACCAAAGCCCGATTTTTAATCTACACAAAAACCGTCACTTTTTGCTGTATTTTGTTGCATGGGTTTATGTAGATTACATTTTATCAACGAATAACCGAAAGACATTTAAACATTAGAATATTCTAATATATTATGAAGGAACTGTATAAAATTCACGCAGAGATGTGCAAGGTGTTTTCAAATCCTACCAGATTAGAAATTTTGAATCTTTTAAGAAATAAAGAATTATCAGTAACTGAGCTTATTAAAAAGACAAAATTGAGTCAAGCAAATATCTCTCAACATTTATCAATAATGAAGTCAAAAGGAATTTTAATATCTAATAGAGAAGGTAAGAATATCTACTATAAACTTACAAATCCAAAGATAATCGAAGCATTTGACATAATAAAAGAGGTCCTAATTGAAAGGTTAAACAAGAATAGGAAAATTTTAGGAGGGTAAGAAAATGCAAAAGATATTATTTATTGGATTATTAATAATGTTGAATATTGGTTTAGTATACGCTCAAGAACATGATTTTGCAGAAATAAAGGAGCTTATTGATTCTGGGATTAGTTGTGATAAATTAACAGAAGAACAACTTGAGGGAATTGGAGAATATTATATGGAACAAATGCATCCAGGAGAAGCTCATGAAATGATGGATAAAATGATGGGCGGTGAAGGTTCTGAAAGTTTGAGGCAGATGCATATTGCGATGGCAAGGAGGCTTAACTGTAATGAAGATATTGGCGGAATGATGAATTCAGGAGGTATGATGAATATGATGATGGGCGGTAATATGATGGGAAACAATATGATGCAATCAGGAATGATGGGAAATGGGGGATATTCTGGATATTGGAATTTTTTAAATGTTCTTTATGTTATATTGCTTATAGAACTGATAATATTAGTTTATTTATGGATTGTTAAATTATTGAAAAACAAAGGCGGCAAAAAGTGAAGATAGAAGCACCTATTGAAGCACAAAAAACAATTGAGCTTATTGAGTGCGGGGTTGATGGAGTCAGAGAAACGAAAGTATTAACGTACGACACTTCAAGTATAGAATATGATAGGTTTATGCGTCTAAGCATAGTGGCAGAGCATGTTAACAA
>CAYIFT010000059.1:0-5206 GCA_964362765.1 Candidatus Woesearchaeota archaeon
GCCACTGTAGTAAGAGACGAATTTCTTAGAGGGTGGGCACTTGAAGCTGGTGCAATAGTTCTAGCCAATGGAGGGGTTTTGTGTTTAGATGAATTAGACAAGATGTCCGAAGAGGATACATCAGCATTGCATGAAGCTATGGCCCAGCAGAGAATATCTATATCAAAAGCAAATATTCAGGCAACATTAAGTGCAAAAACAACTGTTTTAGCAGCAGCAAACCCAAAGTTTGGAAGATTTGACCCGTATCAGCCTATAGCAAATCAAATCAATCTGCCGCCTACATTAATTAACAGATTTGATTTGATATTTCCAGTTAGAGATCTGCCGAATAAAGAAAAGGATACAAAAATTGCTGAACATATTCTTGAACTTCATCGAACATCAGAAGATAAAGAAACAGAAATACCAATAGCTTTAATTAAAAAATATGTCGCATACGTAAGGCAAAAAATATTTCCAAAGTTAACTGAAGGTGCAATCGAAGAAATTAAAACTTTTTATGTTACACTGAGAACAAGCGGTTCTGCAGAAGAAGAAGTATTAAGACCAATTCCAATATCAGCACGCCAACTTGAAGCATTAATCAGACTGGCAGAAGCATCAGCTCGTGTCAGATTATCCAATCAAGTAACAAGAGCGGATGCAAAAAAAGCAATTGCTATACTGAAGTATTGCTTGATGCAGGTTGGCTTTGATTACGAAACAGGGCAAATCGATATAGACAGAATTTCAACTGGTATCACAGCATCAACCCGAAATAAAATCAAGATAATCAGGGACATTATAACAGATTTCGACATCAAAGGTAGGAAAACAATACCAATCGAGGATATCATCGGTGAAGCTCAATCAAAAAGTATTACAGAGGCTCAGGTAGAGGAAATAATTGAAAAATTAAAAAAAGAAGGTGAAATATTTGAACCAAGAAGGGGCTGGATATCTAGGATATAAAGATGCAATTGCGACAGACAGCATATAAATTATGGGTTGTTAATGTAACAAACAACAAATTCTACAAAGCTGAACAGGAATTTGATCCCGATTACATTTTATTTAATAATCAGAGGATATCAAGAGTCAACCTCATAGGTAACGTCATCGACATTTTTAAAAATGATGATAATTCCTATGCTTCAGTAACTATTGATGATAATTCCGCAACCATAAAAATAAAAGTATTCAATAAAGATATAAATTTATTTGATAATATAAAGAAAGGAGACCTCATTCTTGTTGTGGGTAAATTAAGAGAATACCAGAATGAAATCTATATTCTGCCGGATTTTGTTAGAAATCTTGAGGATTTAAACTGGGACTTAGTTAGAAAAATCGAATTACTTAAATTAATTGGAAAAACAAATAAGAAACTAGTGAAAGAGATAATATCGCCAAGTAAAATGGCTTTATTCAATATAATTAGGGAAAAGGGTGATGCCGGAATAAATTTAGAAGAACTGAACGAAAGAGTAACCTTCAGTGATGAAGAACTAAAATCATTGTTAAATAAACTAATAGAAGACGGCGAAATCTACCAGGATAGACCAAATAATTTCAGAGCTTTCTAAAAGGTTAAATTTATATAATATATTCTTTATATTTATATTCATGGAGCTTAACTACGAAAAATTATTGGAAAAGGCAAAATCAAAACTACCAGAACTCAAAGAATCAAAGGAAAGATTCGAGATACCCCAAGTACAAGGGCATATTCAGGGAAATAAAACAATAATCTCGAACTTCTCACAAATATGTTCAATATTAAGAAGGCCGCCAGAACAGTTATTAAAGTATTTGCAACGCGAATTAGCAACTCCAGCAGAAATAGACGGCCCACGTTTAATTCTAGGAAGAAAAATCTCATCATCCACCATAAATCAAAAAATTGTTCAATATGGTAATGATTTTGTTTTATGCAGAGAATGCCATAAGCCAGATACACAGATGTATAAAGAAGACAGAATACTATTCTTAAAATGTATGGTCTGTGGAGCTAAACAACCGATTAGGGCAAAGATCAATTAAAATGTATCTGAAAATTCACTACACCGGAGAACAGTATGGTAATAGATTTGTCATAGCAGTATGTGATGAGGAACTAATAGGAAAGACACTGAAAGATAGAAAATACGAAATAAGAGTAAACGAATCATTCTACAAAGGTGATATTATGGATGAAGAAGAGGTAATAAAAATATTAAAAGATTCTACAAACGCAAATCTTTTAGGCGAGAAAGCTACCGCGGCAGGTTTGAAAGCAGGAGTAATTACTAAAGAGAATATAATAAAAATATCAGGAATACCACATGCTCAAGCAGTCTCATTCTAATTATAGTGCCACAATTCAGATAAGGCCATTTGATCAAAAAATATACGATTATATACTAAATCAAATTAGAAAGAGTAAGATTAATATCGTGCAGCAGAATAAAATAAAAAAAGGGATTGATATTTTTATTGATTCACATAAGATAATAAAAACACTCGGTAGAAGATTAAAAAGAAATTTCAAAGGCGAATTAAAAATAACCTACTCATTGCATACATTTGACGCAGCCAAAGGTAAAAAAATATACAGATCAACATTATTATTTAGGACTGAATAGTAAAGTATATAAAGAATTATTAGTACTTTAATAATATGAAAAGGGGATATAGTATACTTCTATGTATGATGGTCTTATTATCCAGTCTAATTTCAGCTGTTACATCGTTTCAGTTTAAGACGCCAAATGATAGACTAGAAATAGGAGAAGTATTCGGTAATGTTATCTCAGCATTAACAAAAAACCATATTCCTGAATTGGAAAGCTACCAAGTTCAAACCGATGAAGGCTCTACTAATGTAAATCAATACATAAGATTTCAAGGGCTGAATAATGTACCTAGAGTAACATTTACAGAAAATGAGCAGGATGAAGTTGACGATTTTCTTTACTTTCCATCAGGAGGAAGCTCAAATGATGCGTTCTTCGATTATGAAATGGAATTTGAAGAAGGAATAATAAGTGGTATAAGCGAGACATCGCTTTCTGATTATGAAGGCAAAAAATTGAGGATACTTAATGAAGAATTTGAAATTGTTATTGCAAAAAAAGATGGTAACTCTGTAGAATTAACTATAGCAAGCGGTTCAGTTTCGGATATTATATCTGAAGGCACATCAAAAATGTACACAATAGGGACAACAAATTATGAAGTGAATGTTCTAACAATAGATGCAGATAAATCAGTAAGATTAAAAGTTAATGGCGTTGAATTAACTAAGATGAATAAAGGTGAGATAGCAACCTTAGAGGGCGATGCAATTATTGGAGTAGTAAACGTATTGCTTTCTAATACACAAGCACCAGATATGGTAAAATTATTTGTAGGAGCAAAGGTAATAACATTCAAGGATAGTGATTTTACAGATAATAATTTCAACCAAGACGTCAGTATAAATAAAAATAAATTAAATGATGGTTATGTTAAAATCGCTGCTACTTCGACACCAACAGAATTAAAGATTACAAAATTAAATTATAGACTTGTAGCCAAAATTAAAATATATTTAAAACAAAGCCAAAAGTTAACAGATTACCTGCCAAATATAAAAGCTCTACTTGGTAATTGGGATATAAGATACGCCAGTCTGGAAAGTCCATCTTATAATGAGATCAGACTTAACCCAACAGCAAACAGTGAATATACCCTTGTATTTAAAAATAAGGCCGGGGATACCATATCAGCCCCTTTCATTACAAATAAGAATGGCACGTTCAAATTAGGAGACGAAGACCAAGATCTACTTATTCAGGAAGGTTCTTCGTCATCATTTAACATAGATAAAAATGATTACTTTGTTTTAACAAGTAGCAATACAAAAACAGGCAGTACTTACATATTAAAGTACGACTCAATAGATACTGTTAGTAATATTACTTATTTTACTGATTTAGGAACAAATTCACAAAAATCAGCACCTCTGACAATGAATCAATCAGATATGTATGGTGAAGGTACATTAAATGTAGGAGCAATGACCGCAAAAGTATTTGTAGACGATGCTGCTAATAACCCTATAGCCGTAGATTTAAATGGTGCTGGTGGTCCAGATGGAGCAACGGTGGTCGATATCGTAACCTTTGGTGGTGGAATACTTGACTTGACGACATTGGCGGGTGCAACATATACCATAAATCTAAAAACTGAGCAAAGCGAATTTGAAGAAAATTCATCTGACGAAAATGTTCAGTTTATAATAGAATCTAGAAGCGGTAATACAATTGGTATACAAAATTCATTTTCGGGAATTTCAACAGGCACAACAACAGGCCATGTTTTAGGATTATCTAATTACGGTGTTGAAATGGACATCATTATTACAACAGCAGCTACACAAGCAGAAACTTTACTCTTCAAGTACCCAACAGACCAAGTATTCGGAAGTGCATATATAGATGTAGGACAATCGCAAAGTGTAGCCATAACATCACAACAGGTGCAAACATCATGCATTAATGGTATTTTAGATGGCGATGAAACAGGAATAGATTGTGGAGGCTCATGTCCATCATGTCAAGCAGCAACATGTGACGATGGAGTTCAAAATCAAAATGAAACAGGAGTAGATTGTGGTGGTTCTTGTCCTCAATGTGCTTCCATAACACAAGCACCACAGCAATGTCCCGATGGTTGTCTATACACAGATGAGAATGAAGATAAATGCCTCCCAATAGGAACAAGAGTAGGTTCATTATTTTGTGATAAGGACAAAAAAATAAAAGCCCAAAAAGATTTAAATGCACCATGTGAAAACAGTTACGAATGTAAAATAAATATTTGTGAAAATAGTAAATGTGGTAAACATATCAGCATATTATTAATTATAGTAAATATTGTAATATTATCTGGAATTGGTTTATTGATATATTTCATAATAAGATTATTTGCAAAATAAAATGAAAAACCGTGTAATATTAACACTTATTTTAGTATTATTAATCTTTTTACTGACATTTTATTCACCAAATAATAATATAACCAGCTATGCGGTAAAAAAGAGTTCAAATGAATTCTATCTTTGTAAAATAAAAGCATCAAATGACTATACAGAATGTATGCAAAACAGAGTATTTAAAACAAGATATGAAGCTAAAATATGCAACAGGAATTTCAGTGAGGCTATAAGATTATGTATTCGCGAAAGAGATGCAAAAAGAAG